>JAQULX010000485.1 GCA_028718465.1 Dehalococcoidales bacterium
GCTCTTCCGATCTACCTCCATTACCCCCAACATGGTAACCTGGTTTGGCTTTATTCTGATACTGGCGGCTGCGGCCCTGGCAGGTACCGGGCATCTACTCGCTGCCGGACTGGTTGTCCTGCTGTCCGGGCTCTTTGATATCCTCGATGGGGCGCTGGCCCGCAGTACCAATCAGACCACCCGTTTCGGCGGTGTGCTGGACTCCACCCTGGACCGCCTCTCGGAGGCGGTCATTCTGACCGGCATTATGGCCTACTTCATTTATCACAGCGAGGCCGGCTATCCCGCGGGCTGGATCACCCTGCTGATTGTTTTCACACTGGTCTTTTCTTTCCTGGTGAGCTATATCCGGTCGCGGGCTGAAGCGGCCGGGATCGACTGCCAGGTGGGCATATTTACAAGAGCCGAGAGAGTGATTATACTAGCACTGGGTCTCTTGATCGGTCTGGACCTGGTGCTGATCGTCATTCTGGGAATTACCGCCTTGCTCAGCCTGGTAACAGTGGTCCAGAGGATGGTCCATGTATACCGGCAGGCGCAAAGCGGTAAAAGATAGAGGGAAGGAAGAATTTAATCATGACTGTAATTGCCGTGGTAGGAGCCCAGTGGGGCGATGAAGGCAAGGGCAAGATAATCGATATGCTGGCCGAGAAAGCCAGGATGGTGGTGCGGTTTTCCGGTGGAGATAACGCGGGGCATACCGTTATCAACGACTACGGCGAATTCAAGCTGCATATCATGCCTTCCGGCATATTTTACTCCCATACTACCTGCATTATCGCCAACGGGGTGGCTATTAATCCCGCAGTTCTCATTGGCGAGATGGATGGACTGCAAAAAAGGGGAGTTGACATAAGTCGTCTCCATATCAGCGATAGAGCGCATTTGATAATGCCCTATCATGTCCTGCTGGACGGTCTGGAGGAAGATGCCCTGGGCGGTCGGGCAGTCGGCACCACCCGCAAGGGGGTAGGCCCGGCTTTTACCGATAAAGCCGCGCGAATGGGCATCCGGGCCGGAGACCTGCTCGATAAAGATGCCTTTTACAGCCGTCTCAGCCTGGTGCTGGAACGGAAAAATATCCTGCTGACCCGGGTTTACGGTATGAAGCCTCTGGCGCTGGATGAAGTTTATAAGCAGTACTGCCAGTATGCCGACCGGCTGGTCCCATATATCCGGGAAACCACCGCAATCCTGGATGAAGCTATGAAAAATCAGCAAATGGTCTTGCTGGAAGGCGCCCAGGGAGTTTTGCTGGACCCGGATTTCGGCACCTATCCCTTCACTACCTCTTCATCTCCCATGGGGGGTGGGGCCTGTTTGGGGGCCGGAATCAGCCCGGTCAGGATCAACCAGATCCTGGCGGTTTTCAAGGCCTATACCACCCGCGTCGGCGCCGGACCGATGCCTACCGAGCTTAAGGATGAAATCGGCGAGGCCATCCGCCAGTGTGCTCATGAATTCGGTACGACTACTGGAAGGCCCCGGCGCTGCGGCTGGTTCGACGGCGTAGCCGCCCGCTTCAGCAGCCGGATCAACGGATTCACCGGCATCGCCCTCACCCGGATGGATGTGCTGGACAGGTTCCCCAGACTCAAGATTTGCACCGCCTATAAGCTGAACGGGAAAATCATCGAAGAATTCCCCGGCAGGATTGCCGATCTGGAAAAATGCGAGCCGGTGTATGAAGAAATGGAAGGCTGGATGACCGACACCGGCGATGTTCGCAGTTTCGACCGGCTGCCGCCGGCCGCGCAGCGTTACATAAAGCGGCTGGAAGACCTCTGCTCCTGCCCTGTTAAAGTCATATCTATCGGTCCCAGGCGCGATCAGACCATCCTGCGCTCGGCGCTGGTTTAGGAGTAGTTCAGGAGTAGTCCCCATCCCCGCTCCATTAATCATTAATCTTTAATCATTATTCCGCCCCCTTCCCCACGAAGAATCTCAGGGAAGGGTGGCCCCTCTCTCTTTCTTTACTCTTTGCTCTTTGCTCTTTAATCCCCTCCCCCCGCAGTGAATTTTGCTCCGTTATTCAATATACTAAAAGTAGGCCAAAATATAAGAGAGGGAGGTGGTTCTGATGACAGGCATCTTTGATTTATCTGTAATCAAGAAGCTCGTAGAAACGGAAAGCCCCTCGGTCCTCGTTGTTGTAGATACCATGGTTCTGGCCGGACATCCTGACCTGTCCCGCTGGGTAACCTCCATCCATAAGCCGCTTTTCATACTGCCCTGTATGACCGGTACCGGGCTCGAACAGTCCCGGAAACCCGGGCAATCTGCGTCCGGCGCTTTCCCCGCCTTACAGAGAGTGATGCGCCGCTGCCGGAAGTCCGGCATTGAGGAAGGCGTTTATAAAGAAGGCGCTGGCTGGTTTGTCAGCCCGCCGGCGCCGGATAGAAAGTCCCTGAAGCCCGAACTGGATGGTTTGGATTTCCTGGTGAAAACGCTGGGGACAACCGATACTGGTATGCTGGTACTGTCCCGGGAGCTTTCCCGTGCTTTTCCTGATCTGCCCCTGGTATTGGCAGCGAAAAACAGGGACCTTTATCAGGCTGCCCGGTTTACCGGCCTTAACGCCTGCTTGTTCCGGGGATTTGCCAGGCTGAAACTGGATAAACTGCCGCCGGGAAAATCCGGGGAGCCCGTCAACTGGGATGATGTTTTACAGGGTATCCAGGAGGAAACCGGGAAGCGGGTAGTTCAGGTAGACCTGACCTTGCTGTCCAGGCAGTGCGCTCCCAGATGGATAGTCGGCTCCGGCGACAATTCCGATAGCAGTCCTGTTATCGTCGCTGAAGGTACGGGAATCATCCATGCCTCAGCGGATATCAGGTTCACCTGGGCTATGCCCTTCCTTTCCTGGAATCTGCCGGAAATCGATGAGGTCCCATCCGGGGAAAGTGCCTCCGCTGAGGACGACGAGGAAGATGATGCTGTGCCGGATGAGCTGGCGCTGGGGACGGTTTACATGGACTTCGGTGGCCGGGATAACTCTGTTTCACCCTGGGTTTACCGTGCCCTGGCGAGAAAGATCAGTGATTGTGTCAGCCCCCTGGCCTACATGGAGGACATGCCCACGGTGCAGGACCCGGTCACAGTAATGAAACAGTGGCTCATCTTCGAATTTGCCTTCCAGGAGCGCAGCGAGGTCAGCGAGGTGTCCCGGGAAACCCTGGAAGGTTTCGAGGAAAAGCTACGGAACCGGGAAAACCTGTTAGACTGGGCG
>JAQULX010000486.1 GCA_028718465.1 Dehalococcoidales bacterium
ATCGAATCCGACAGTATGGGTTTTCACATATTCCCTGTCATAAGTCCCCTCGATGATCCAGATATAGGCAATTGCCAACTGCAAGGCAGCGTCGGTATTGGGAAGGATGGGAATCCACTTATCGGCATGGACAGCGCAGCCGTAATTAACATCCGGGCAGATATAGACCTGCTTAATGCCCAGTTCCGACCAGAAATAACAGAACTGGCTGGCCGATTGTCCGCTGAATCCCCAGGGGGTAGTCTCCGGATCGCAGCCCCAGAAAAGGACTATTTCGCTGTGTTCCGAGATGTCCTTCATCACATTATCTAGAGGTCTCATCAAGCCCCGGTAACCCTGACCCCAAACATGCATTGAACCGTAATACCAGCCCTCCCAGCTATCAGGATTCCGGCATTGCTGGGTAAAACCGCCCAGTTTGTCCAGCAGCAGGGTGGAATTGCCGTGGCAATAATGGACTGTCTTATCTTCCCCGTGACCATCTACCTGGGCCAGCACCGCCAGAGGCCCGTAGGTCGCCTTAATTCGCTTCAACTCTTCAGACACCAGGGTGGTGGCTTCGTCCCAGGAGATCCTTTTATATTTGCTCTTGCCTCTATTCTGGGGATTCCTTTCTCCGTTGGGGTCCCAGTCCACCCTTTTCAAAGGATATTTGATCCGGTTGGGAGAGTAAGCACGTTTTTTATACCCCAGGGAAAAGGGAGAAGGAAGTGATTTCATGTGCGGCTTAAATACTTTGCCCCGTACTTCAATCTTCCAGGGATTGATATGCTCCAGGTCATACTTCGAATCATAATGCAGCGGACGAATACGGATTACTTTACCTCCTTTGGAATCTACAGCGCAGGGAGCTCCGCCACTGACTCCAAGAAGGGAGAGGCATTTTACTGCGGTAATTTCTGTTTTTTGTCTATTGCCGGCCTGCAAGTTATTTCGACTGCTTTTATTAGTTGCCTTTTCAATTGCCAATGTGGTCCCTCCTTGATTAGTATTCCCGAGCTATCAACTCTCTCGATCAGTAACTACATCTCCCGCCTGCACTGCTTATATATGATAAGTTTTCCCTCAGGTAATAAATGAAAAACAGGACAACAGATCAAATTCTTTGCCTATATTGTATCGTACTACGAACAATTGGGCGGACAATCGTAAATCTATCATAAGGGAAGTGGTTTGTCAAGGATGATATTGCTTAGTGTATTATTCCCCCATCAGCTTTAAAATGACCCGTTTTCTACGCTGGCCGTCGAACTCCGCATAGTAGATTTGCTGCCAGGGACCAAGGTCCAGAAAGCCGTGTGTGACGGGGACAATTACTTCATGATGGATCAACAAACTTTTCAGATGAGCATCGGCATTAGTCTCGCCGGTCTGGTGATGTCGGTAGTCCGGACGGGCGGGTGCCAGTTTTTCCAGCCATTCCTCGATATCGGCAATCAAACCGTCCTCGGCATCGTTTACATAGACCCCGGCAGTAATATGCATGGCTGACACCAAAACGAAACCTTCCTTGATACCGCTGTTTTCCACCATCTGACGCACTTTATCGGTGATATTAATAAATTCGCGCTGCCGCCGGGTATTAAACCATATGTAATCCGTAACCGTCTTCATGATCTATCTCCTGTCAGGTTGTTAGTTTAAAGTTGAGGCCAGGGGAAGGGCGGCAAACAAATCCCTTTTCTCCTTCCAATAAGCTTCCTTTGGATTTTACCATATTTTATTAGCCTCCCAGTATATAAAAACCGGCCGCTGTTTCCCCCGGCCTGCCTTAAGACACACCTGATATGATATTAATTGATTTTAACTTAACATGACAGGGAACGATCACTATATTTGATAATAACAGTAATCACAGGATAATTTGACGTCATAAATTAACCGATGCTATAATGGCATACCAAAGGTTGTTAAGAATAGTATATGTTAATTTATTTCAACATAATTAAATTCAACAGACTTAAAGCAGTGTATACAAGAAATGGAGACATGGCATATCATGGCGATACCAGTTGATAATGGAAAATTTATCAGAAAAGGGCTATCCTATCCTCTCATCGAACAGGCCCCCGCTGCCATTGTCCTCCGAAGTAGCAAAGAAACATTTCCCAAAAGCAAGATCATTCCAGATACCGTATTTATTGACAATACTGTATCGGTGAAAAAAATCCAGGAACCTGTTTTCCGTGGTCGGCCTGACTCTCCGGAAACCAGAACAGCATTGATCCGACCCGCAGTAAAAGCAGCCGCCTTATCGCTATTATCAAAGCCGGCGATAATACCTGTTTACCGATAAAAATACCCTGCTTTTTCTCTGAACTTCCTGGAAGTACGAGCACTTGCAAACAACCAGGTTGAAAAGTCTATAACCCGGAGGATATCCCATGTATAAGCCAGGAGATAATATAACCATTTCCTGCCAGAACCTGTGGAAGGTGTTCGGACCAAAGCCTGACAGCATCTGGAAGCTGGTTGAAACTGGCGCTACCCGACAGGAGATTATGGACGAGACAGGTCACGTTGTAGCCGTAAGGGATGTATCCTTTGATATCCGTGAGAATGAGATTTTCGTGGTAATGGGGCTATCAGGTAGCGGCAAGTCTACAATCGTGCGCTGCATCAACCGCCTGATCAATCCCACTAAAGGCAGCATCCTGATAGATGGGGAAGATATTACCAAACTCAATCAGTCCAAGCTCCGGGATCTGCGGCGGCAAAAAATGAGCATGGTCTTTCAAAATTTCGGATTACTGCCGCACCGCTCAGTGCTGGACAATATCGCTTTCGGGCTGGAAATCCGTGGAGACAGCAAGAAGTCCAGGCTTAATAGAGCTCAGGAAGTCCTGGAACTGGTCGAACTGCAAGGATGGGAAAACAGCCGCCTGGCTGAACTAAGCGGAGGAATGCAGCAGAGAGTGGGACTGGCCAGGTCTCTGGCAATGGACACTGAAATCATTTTAATGGATGAACCTTTCAGCGCCCTGGATCCGTTGATTCGCAGGCAAATGCAGGATGAATTTATCAAACTCCGCAATGAGGTTAAAAAGACAATCGTGTTTATCACCCATGACCTGGTAGAAGCCCTGAAACTGGGTGACCGCTTCGCCATCATGAAAGACGGCGAGATCGTGCAAATCGGCACTCCTCAGGAAATAGTCTCTCAGCCGGCAGACAAGTATGTCAGCGAGTTCGTCAAGGACGTTCCCCGCGCCAAGCTGCTGACTGCTG
>JAQULX010000487.1 GCA_028718465.1 Dehalococcoidales bacterium
AAGCCAGCCTGACCATATCCGCAGTCCATGTACCCAGGGAGCAGGCAGCCAATAAACTCGGTGTTTTTGAGGTAGACCAGAATTTCAAAGCTATCGGTTTTCTCGAGAAGCCAGAGAATCCAAGTTCTATACCGGGTGATACTGGCAGTTCTCTGGCTTCTATGGGTATTTATATTTTCAATATTGATTCACTGTTAGAAGTCCTAAAGGAGGAAGGTGATGATTTCGGCAAAGATATCATACCTGCCCTGATTGGAAAACAGTCTGACATCTCTGTATACGATTTTACGGCAAACAATCGCATAGAGGATGTAATGGTCCAGGTTGAAAATGGCATAAGAAATAAGGTTCTTGTAAAGAGAACCCCGGATTCATCCTACTGGAGGGATGTCGGGTCGATAGATTCTTTCTATGAAGCAAACATGGACCTTATCAGCGTTAATCCGTTGTTTAACCTGTATACTGACAAGTGGTTATTCAGAACGTACGAAAGGTCGTTCCCGCCAAGTAAGTGCATTATCGGCGGTAGATCATTAGAATCAATGGTATCAGATGGCTGCATTATCAGCGGAGGCTCCGTTAATAGATCCATCTTATCTCCAGGAGTTATAGTGGAAAAAGATGCCCTGGTGGAAGATTCGGTAATCTTTGACGATGTTATTATAGAACCGGGGGCCAGGATCAGGCGCTCGATCATTGACAAGGAATCAACAATAAGAGCTGGTGCTGCTATCGGCTATAATGTCGATGCCGACATAGCAAGAGGCTTTACTCTTTCCGATAGGGGTGTGGTTGTTGTCCCAAGGAACGCCGAAATAAAATAATCTTACACCACTATAACTGCATGAACACAATAATGCCTGATTGTCCTGTACTATGATAATTTCTCTGGCAAAGAGTCTCTGAATATTCTACCCAAATGAGAAACATCAAGTATATACCGGATGAAATGATGATTCAAGCAAAATGTAGCAAAAATAAAGCTGGATACTTTTTCCGAGTATCCAGCCCTATTTGTCTTTAGCTTCCAGTGATATCCACCTCCTTCCCCTCCGAATATCTGGATATCTTTTAATTTGCAGCTTTCACTGTTGCGGCTTTCTTTGCCCTGGCTTCTCTTGCATTACGAACTGCCGCCATAACGCCACCGATGTTAAGGTACCATACGAAAGCTGCCGGGAAGAGAACTACCGGTATTACTACCACCAGCGCTACTATAACCTGCCATTCCATCTTACTTTACCTCCTTTTCTTATCTCCAATATAATATTACAATTTTTATATAAAATCGACTTCCGCCATCATACCTATTTGGCATACCTATAAACACCTAATATTCAAGCAATCACTAAGGTCTATATACTTATCAATAATATGAAACTTGGTAATTATACCTATACCCTCTTTAACAGAAAGCCCGCAAGCTAATTTGTAAAACATCCGGTTGTAGTGTATCATTAAAGTATTAGTTTCAGTTTAGGTTATTTCACGCTACTTTGACTCCCTTTTAATCAATCAAACATTGGACGACCGAAACTCCAGCTAAACTATTTGAGAGAGGAGGTCATCCGATGAGTTTTCAGGACAAGTCAATCCAGTGTTCCGATTGTGGGACCAGCTTTGTTTTCAGCGCAGGGGAGCAAGAATTCTATGCATCTAAAGGATTTACGAACGAGCCCAAGCGCTGTTCCTCATGCCGCCGAGCCAACAAAGCACGGCGTTCTGACAGTGGCAGGAACGACTACGCATCACAGTATTAAACCTTCTGCGTATTCATATCCGGTATCACATAGAGCGGAGTATAACCTTAGAAGGGCCGATAATATTATTTTCATGTATTGTCTGCCCTCGAGGGTTCCTGCTGTCATACAGCAGGAAAAATTGACTAATGGGTTATATTTAAAAATTCATTAGGCATATAGATCCAAACCATAACATGTCCATTACCCAGAAGTGAAACGGAGGTATCATGGTTATAGACTCCGGGTGTGTTCATTGGTGGATAATCGGAAATTACTCTATAGGTCGCTGCAAAAAGTGCGGCGCCATAAGAGATTTTGAAAAAATGAGACAAGAAGAGAAGACACGCTTGACTGTTCGCAGGGGGAAAAAGGAGATCGCATCACATCAGCCACTATAACTTAACCTATGGTATAGTTATCTGGGTCAGACCAATACTAATACGATTCGAGGGGAATATAGAATGGGAAACCATGATTCGGGACAAATAATGGATAATCCTGCGAACAAGTCAGCAACAACAAAGCGCGGGATATGCCCCAAGTGCCGTCTTTATCAGCTACTAAAAACCACCGAGGGAACACGCATGTGCTCCATGTGCGGACATACATGGAAGACAAACGGAAACGAATAGCTGCCATTTAAAAGCTGTAACTTTCCAGGGAATTTGAAATTAATATATCTTGATTATTTGTATGACCAAAGCGCAGATAATAATCAGGTAGTGTAGAATATTATCGTCACATCCGACCGCATAGCTCCCTGGTTCATCTGCCACATGCTCCTGAAGCTGTCGTGTTGGAAATACTAACTTAGAAGGTGCGCCAATTAGGGAATGGATTACCTGCTTAAGATTACCGGGTCGTTGCAAAGGAATGATATAATATATAAACTTGAATAAGCTTCAGGGGGTATAAATATGCCGATACTTCGTCATAATATACCAAATCATTCGCTTTTGTTAATGCCTGTGCGGTTGGGAAATGAGCGATGGCCAAAGAACAAGGTGAGGATATTATCCTGTGATATTGACGGCAATTTATTTACTCAGCTTATCGGAAGGTCGGTTTACCGGCGCATTAAAGAAAAGACTCAACAGAGGGAATCATCAAGGGATAACTACGCCACCATTTACTGGGACAGTGGTGGCAGCAAGCTCATACCGGTATTTGTCGAAATAGGCAAAAAGGAAATCTGGGCACTGGAACGTATATTAGAACATGCCATCAGCAGAGCTGTAATCCCGGATTTGCTTAAGAGTTACCCGGCAGAAATAATCAAGCTGGGAGGGAACAAATACCAGCAAACCCTTGCCGGGAGAACAACAGAAAAGCATAAAACTGCTACAGACTTGCCATCGAGAGCACTGTGCCGTTTGCCTTACTACAGGAAACAGGATATGGAATTATCTGTCCCTATTTACAAGGCAGCGTATGCCTTTCCACTCATCGTATTAAAATCGCTGCCTCAAGGGGAGGATA
>JAQULX010000488.1 GCA_028718465.1 Dehalococcoidales bacterium
TTCGTTTCGATTATTTAGTTTTTAAAGTGCATTTAAGCTCAAGCTTAAGCTTGAGTGCAATAAGTTATAACCCTGATTAAGGTTATGGTTAATCTTAGCTCTTAAAAATTGTCTAAAGTCCAAAATACTTGATGGCCCCATATATTATTACAGAACCGGGTGCCTTCGAAAAAGGGGATAAGATGATGAGCATATCGTCAAATCTCATACTCTACGGGGTTGCCCACGGCATAGTGGAAGCGGTTTGCGCGGGAGTGTTTTTCAGCCTTTTGAGAGAGAAAGCCTTAACGGATTTGGCGGCGTAATTGATGAAAAGGTTTTCCCGCATGACCTGGTAACAGGCCAGACTGGGAAAATAATCTCAGAGAAATAGCGCAGATCTTGCTATTTTGCTGGCTTCTCATCTTTGAGCGTTCTTGCCTCCAGGTCACGGGTGTGCGCTTTCTCCTGGGCCAGGTAGGCCTCTTTTCTGGCCTTTTCTCTTGCTAAATTCTTAATATCCTCGGAAGCTCGCTTGTCCGCCTCTCTGAGCTCCCTGGCTTTCTGCTCCTTTTCAATTATCTGTTCCCTGGCCAGATAGGCTTTCTTCCTGATCTCATCTTTGGCTAATTGTTCGGCTGCCTCTGCCTCAAGTTTCTTCTTTCTCCGGGCTTCTTTTTCTTCATCATTCACTGCTTTATCTCCAATAATTAGTATTCCTGAATTTCGCATTCTCTGTTCCCCTCCCATCAGTGAATGCAAACCTATAATACCACATTAGCTGGTATTATACAGGTTGGCATCCGGGGGGTATAATGGTATTGAAGATCCAGAAGGCGGATTTTCTTCGGGTAAAGGGGTGGATTATGACCAAATTGAAAATGCTTATTATCTTCATGATCCTTTCGGCGCTGGTATTTTTATCAGCCTGCTCTGCGCCCGACACTTCATCTCCGTCCCCGGCTAAATTGCCTTCGCTCCGCCTGGTGGGCACTATCGGGCCCCTGTCTATACCTCTGGCCTATATGGCGCAAAACAACTCGCTGGCTGACGTAGCCGAGGACACTACCCTGGATATCTGGGCTAATCCTACCCAGCTTCAGGCTATTATCACCGGCGGACAGGGCGATTTTGTCTCACTGCCGACCAACTCAGCCGCCACTTTTTTTAACCGGGGTGTAGCCTTGAAGCTGCTGGACAGCTCCATCTGGAATATATTATATGTGGTTACAGCCGATACCAGCATCAAGTCGATCATCGATTTAAGAGGAAAGCGCGTGGTGGTCCCATATCAGGCTGCCGTGCCGGATGCGATGTTCCGTTTTGTTTGCCAGGAGCAGGGGATCAACCCGGACACGGATATTGAAATCATTTACGCTCCTGACCCGGTCCAGGGTTCCCAGCTTCTCCTTAGCGGCCAGGAGCAGTATGCTCTGCTCTCAGAACCTTCGGCAACCGGGGTCATTCTTCAGGGCCAGAGGTCGGGAACGGACTTAGCCAGGGCCCTGAATATGGAGGCCGAGTGGCAGAAAGCGACTGGCGGCGGATCTTCTACTCCGGTGGCCGGGACCCTGGCCCTGGGACCGATAGCCGACCGTAAGGATGTGATAGATACATTCCTGGCTGAATACCAGAGAGCAGTCCGGTGGATGCTGGACAATCCTGTGGAGGCGGGGAATGTGGGGGCGAATGTGCTGGCCGAACAGGGATTTACTGCTGCGATTTTAACTGAATCCCTGCAAAATATAGACTGGAATTTTGTCCCGGCGGCAGACGCCCGGCCCAGTCTGGAAGCTTTTTATAATGCTCTGACTCAAGTTTCCCCTAATTTCATCGGAGGTCAACTTCCCGCTGATGACTTCTACTATCAACCCTGAAAGAGGCCGGAAACCTTCGCTCCCCTGGTACCGGAGCCTGGCTTTTTGTGTCGGTCTGGGCATTCTGGCAATGCTGGTGGTCTGGCAGGTCCTCTCGATGGTCCTTTCTCAATTCATTGTCGCTTCCCCTGCGGCTACCTTCCAGTCCCTGGTCCGCCTGGCGGCCGATGGCTCTCTCTGGCAGAATTTCGCTTACAGTCTGGTCCGCCTGCTTATCGGCCTGGCCGCGGGGGCGGTCATTGGGATTACCCTGGGTATACTCTCCGGTCTGAACAGCCGCCTGCGCGCATTCCTGGAGCCGCTGCGCTGGACGGTCATGACGGTCCCGGCGATCATCATCTCGGTGCTGGCCATGCTCTGGTTCGGCATCGGCAGTATACAGGTTGTGTTTATGATCGGCGTCATCACCATGCCCATTAGTTATGTCAACACACTGGAGGGGATGCTGTCCATCGATGCCTCTATTATCGAGATGTCGACAGTTTACCGGATTCCTCCCCGCCTGCGCTTGACCGAGATCTATTTGCCGGGCATCGGATCGGCTGTTATGGCCGGCTTGACCCTGGCTTCAGGCATCGGTGTCCGGGCTGCGATCCTGGCTGAATTTATCGGCGCCCGCAACGGCATCGGACACAGTCTATTCCTTTCCTGGACTTTTCTCGATACACCCGCTCTTTTTGCCTGGATCATTATGGCCTTTGTTTTACTGGGTTTGGTTGAATTCGCCGTGTTAAAGCCGGTAAGAGACTATTTAATGCGCTGGAAGAGGACAGTATGATTAGATTTCAGGGTGTCAGCCGTTCGTTCGACGGCCGCCCGGTGCTGAAGAATGTCACGTTCGAAATCAGAGCGTATGAGGCGGCGGCTGTTCTGGGGCCTTCCGGTTCCGGCAAGACGACTCTCCTCAGGCTTATCGCCGGGACCTTGAAGCCGGATGCCGGCGTTATCGAGGTGGGGAGCGACCGTATCGGCTATATCTTTCAGGACCACCGGCTTTTACCCTGGCAGACCGCTCAGGACAATATCGCCCTGGTACTGAAGGCGGCGGGCATGGAACCGCAGAAAGCGCGCAGGAAAGCCCGGGATTGGATGGACCGGCTGGGACTGCAAGGCTTCTATGGATATTACCCGCGGCAGCTCAGCGGCGGTATGATGCAGCGTGTTTCCATAGCCCGGGCTTTTGCCGTCAATCCGGACATAATGCTGATGGATGAACCTTTCAGCAGCCTGGATACGGAGCTGGCTGACGCCCTTCTGAGCGAACTCAGGCAGGTGCTGGTTGAACAGCGGGTTACGGCGTTGTACGTTACCCACGATCTTACCGAAGCCTTGAGCCTGGCGGACCGTTTGTTTTACATA
>JAQULX010000489.1 GCA_028718465.1 Dehalococcoidales bacterium
GATACCACTCTAATTGTCAGGGCTGGAACGTCTATTGACCTCGATATATTCACTGCCATTCAGGATATGTTAAAGGCAGTGGGCATAAAAGCTAAACTTGATCAACAGGCTACAGGTAGATACACTACTACCCATGTTTTTGATGGATGGGAAGGACTCTGCCAAAACGCTTATTTGGCAGATACGGATCCTTCCTTACAGTTTTCGGTAGCCTTTAGAGTATCTAGTTCTCCGAGTGGATCTGCTAAAAGTTTTATTCACTATGATCAGATAGATCTTTTATTGGATAAAGTTGTCTCGGCTAAAACCTTTGAAGAAAAACAAAAAGCTGTATGGGAAGTTCAAAATTTTGTAATCGATGAAAAGTGTTTATTGTCTCCTTTCATAGTATTACCCAGAATAGCTTTCAGATATCCCAATATTCATGAAGATGGCGTTTGTGACCCTAGCGGAAATGGGTGGACTCCGGAAAATGCATGGATTGACAAATAGCGTTGGTGCGTTTTAACAAATGGGCGGCTATAGAATATTCCTCCCACAGGGTAGGTACCTGAGGTTGCGGCAAGAAATTAGGTAAAATAGTGAGATGGAAATTGCACACACGGGGCAACAACGAAGCTAAGCCATCAGTTTTACGAATGAACAATTTAATGATCAACGGTAAATAAAGAAGGTTGTTTGGATTAACCAGAACATTTTGCGAGTGCAATTTGGAATGAACCCCTAGTGCCAAATTTCAGGAGTTCATTCCAAATATTTTTGCGTAACTATATAGGTAGGTCTTCAATACCTAAAGTAACTGGCTCAGTGCTCGTTAATCATAACTTGGTAAAGATTACCATGCCAATATTATATCTTTGTTATTTGCAAAAGAAGCAGGGAATTAGTTCTCAGGATCAGGAATGGGAGGAGGCCAGTTATCAAACGGGGTGTGACTATGCCCGGCAAGCAGCCTTAAGGCGCTTAGAGGAGATAGAGGCCTGGCTATATAAGCATTATCCCCGAACCTGGCATGTGGAAGGAAGTCGTAAGCGAACACTGGTGACTCGCTTCGGTGAAATTACCCTTAAGAGAAGGCTGTATAGAGATGAGCAAGGGCAGTCTCATTTTCTAGTAGATACCCACGGGCAGAGCCCGTGGCACTTTACAGGTCAAGCGAAGCTTGACCTGAAGCTGATGTGCGTGCTCTATTAAAGGTATCTCTGACAAAGTGGATATTCCGGTGGGGGATGGGTTCTTCCAGTGAATTGATGAAATAGTTGACCTTACCTACGAAACCAATGGGTGGTGAAAAGCTCTAGCCAGAATTAGGCAGCCTTCATTTCCCCGCATTGATTTCTGATCTCACGCTAAGGCTAATTCAGTGTTTTTCTTCAGTGATATTACGGAATTCTTGGCGATGAAGCGATGAATTACCCGGTGTCTCAATAAATCAACTTTCGCCCGGCCGTAGCCCATTCGTTTAATGAGTTTGATGCGACAGATTTGACCTTCACATTGAGCATTACTCCAAGGTAACAGCAGGGCATTCTTCACGGCTTCAAAGTCCTGCCGGATACTGGCAGCCATCCCTTGAAAGGGTTTGAGTCCACTGGCGACTGCTTCTGGTAACCAACTATCCAGCCCGGAGACATCCCGCTTACGGATAATTGTAAGGAACTGCTCTTTCAACCGATAACCCTTGGCCAGGGAGGGATTGAGATCCAGGATTTTCTCCAGCTCAGTTTTTTCTTCCTCTTTCAACTTCTCCTGTGATCTCAGTAACCAGCGGGCTAGAGGGAGCGCCGGTTTGAGTTGAGAATAATGGATGGGCTGATTGGTTTTCCAACTGCGTACGGCATTATAAACCTGGGTTATTTTACCCTGATAACCCCTTTCGAGAATCTCCCGGTAGAGCTGCCGCCCATCCTGACACCCAGCTTCCCACCTCTGTTTCAAGTAGTTCAGAAAAGCGCCGATTTTAGTCCTCCCGCCTTGCCAGGGCAGATTGGAAGGAGGAAAGTCTTGCCTCAGATAACGCCGAACTGTCATGCGTCCCATCCCCAACTCCCAGGCAATTCGTTTTTTGGACTGTCCAGCCGCAAATCTCTTATGTACTTCTTCCCAGCGGGCTCGCTTGGCGGGTGTCGATTTACCGATCTCTTGATTATTTGAGGCTGTCTTTGGTAGAGATGAAGATTGATTCAAATCCGACTGGTCAGGTTGAGAAGTCGGCGTCAATTGCCAGGAATGAGACTTATAAAGTGACTTCAAAGCAGCGGTGGCATTTTGGGTCAGATGAAAACGATCAGCCACTTGAGTAGCTTCCGGCCGGGCTAAGCGGGCAGCGGCGGCATAAGCCTGATCGCGGTCCCGGGTAATAATTTCGATCTCCGGATGCAGGGTTAACCAGGCAGCTACCGGCTCCGTCTGGTCGCTATCCAGAATCGCGATAGGACAATGTCTTTCCTCGTCCACGATGACAGTGCCGTAACTCATCTGTGGGGACTTGTATAAAGCGAACTCATCCAGACCGATCACGCGGGGATATTGGATTGTTAAAGTCTCCTGGCGTTGGAGTTGACGCAGGGACTCACCACAAGTGACATATCCCAGATCTCTGGCCAGTCTGGCAGCCCCTTCCGAGCTTCCGGTATGGGCCATCGCCAACAGAACTTCTTGCAGTCTGGTCGTTCGGTGGGCATCATATTTGAGAATCTTGGGAAATGGTTCACTGAAAATGAGCCTGGGACAGTCCGGACAATCACAAAAGAAACGGCGGGCTACAATGTAGAGTTGGACCGGCCAACCACTCCAGACCAGGTCCCAGGGCTGACGTAAATAATGGCTATGGATACGCCGGGAAAGCGTGCAGCAGAGCGGACAATGGGCTTCCCTTGTTAAGGCTTCCAGATGCAGGATAATTCTATCAGTGCGAGGAGAGATTAAGACAATGCGCCAGAGAGTTGGGTCAGGACAGAGAGATTGAATCATATCCATGGGATTCCTCCAATCAGTACTCCTAATTAAAGGATATTCCATGCATGCCATGACTTAACTTCCAGCTATTCATCAAATGGGTGGAAGAGCCCAATCCGGATTGCCTGGCTCTGATCGACCGAAATATCCAATTATAGCCAGGTCACGTAAATCTCCAATTGGAGACTCATATTCCTTGTAAGGATAAAAGGATACCGGTCTTTTACCCCTTTTAGGACAATAAAAAGTCTACG
>JAQULX010000490.1 GCA_028718465.1 Dehalococcoidales bacterium
GACTATGCCTCAACCCTGCCTTCGGGGAGCTACCGGGTAAAGATAATCATACCTAATGGAATCTCGGCTGAGTATGATTTCAGTATGTAAAACAGATGAGTAATGCAATAGTATCTTTATTTTTAGTAGCTTTGATGATTGTCGCCGGAATGACCTTTTCCAAAACGGCCATTAATGCTTTTGACGACATGACCGCAAGCTGGCAGGAAGCAGAGTCCTCCCGTCTCGAGACATTCCGGTCGGATGTTGCGGTAGTAGGGACTGCGGTTACTCCCGATGGAGTGGAGGTACGCCTGAAAAACTCCGGTCAACTCCCGGTGGGGGAATACCGGGACTGGGATGTCATCGTTCAGTATTATGATTCTGAAGGGGATTACTATATAAAGCACCTGGTGTATACATCAGGTATGAATCCGGAGCCCAACCAGTGGACTCTACACGATATCTATGCCGGGGAGGATTTGTCAATCACGGAGGTATTTCAGCCGGGAATTCTCGATCCTGGAGAGGTGGGATTGCTGCGGTTAGCCCTGGAACCGGCCGCAGGGGTGGGGACGCCGGGTTGGGTTATCCTGGCTACCGTAAACGGTATCACTTCTTCGGCGCAATTTCATAACCAGGAGACATAGCATGGTATTTGAGAATAAAAAAGGGCTGGGCAATATCTCTACCGGAAATGAGGAGCTGGATAAGAAAATCGGCGGTGGTATTCCGGCCAATTCTTTAACATTAATTGAAGGCCAGCCGGACTCGGGAAAATCCGTGCTTACCCAGCAAATGGTCTGGGGATCATTGAAGAACAAATACAAAGTTGCTATCTTCAGCACGGAAAATTCCATTAAAAGCCTGGTTACCCAGATGCAGAGTCTGAACCTGGATGTCCTGGACTACCTGCTGCTGAACAGATTACAAGTATTCCCGGTGGACGCAAAAAAATCCACCCGCAGCCTTAACGACGGTTTGTTCCCGATGGTTTATAGCTGCACCCGCAGGGGCTTTGACCTGGTGGTGATCGACTCAATCACTTATTATGCCACCCATGTCCAGGTGGCCGACTTGATTTCCTTTTTTGAAGACCTCAAGTCCTTGAACCGTATGGGCTTGAGTGTCATTTGCTGTGTGCATTCCTATGCATTTGAGGAAAATACCCTGATTAGAATCGGCGCTATGTGCGATGCGCACCTGAAACTGCGGATAGAGACCATGGGGGCCAAACTGATCAAGATTCTGGAAGTGGCCAAAGTCCGCGGCGCTATGATGAAGACCGGAAATGTCGTTTCCTTTGATGTGGAACCTAACTGGGGTATCCGAATTATTCCTTATTCCAAGGCCAGGGCTTAGACTATGCCGAAAATTTGGCTGCCATTTTCAGACCAGGTAAATGATGACAAGACGACTCCGGCGGTTTCGCTGGAAATACCGGAGGCTTACCGTGAAGCTTGCCGGAAAAACCCGCATCTGGTCCATTACCTGAAAATGGCTGTAGCATCCGGGCTGGCGGTTCCTGAATTTTGTAAAAAAGTCACCCGGGCGGACAGCGAACTATCTTATAAAAACCTCATCTATCAGGTTGCCGATAATATCTTCATTCATATCTTGTCCGGCGTGGACGGAGAGAGGGACAACTATATTCCTATTGAACCGGGTATGCACCTGGAACTGACCAAAATCCTGGAAGATGTGGAAGAAAAGCTGCTGGGCATCTCCAACGAACTGAGTGAAGCGGAAACCGATGAAGAAAAAAAGACAGCCATACTGGCTGCCCTGGCCAAGGTATGCACGGTCGCTCCGGCGGCCGGCCGTATGCCTGCTAATGGTAAGGTCTACGTGACTCCGGAACAAATGGAGGCCATGCGTTACCTGATTATCCGGGAAAAGCTGGGAATGGGAGTTCTGGAACCGTTGATCCACGATCCCAACATCGAGGACATCAGTTGCAGCGGCGTGGGACAGATATTTCTGGAACACAAGATATTCAAAAGCGTCCGGTCCGGAATTACATTTGAATCCCATGAGGACCTGGATGAATTCGTATTGCGCCTCTCGGAGCATATACGCATTCCGGTGACGCTGCGCAAACCTATTGTTGACGCCACGCTGCCGGATGGATCTCGTATTAATATTGTATTCGGACGGGAGATTTCCCGCCGCGGAAGCAATTTTACTATCCGCAAATTTTCCGATACGCCTCTCAGCATTCTGGAGCTTATCGAATTCGGCAGCCTGAGCTATGAAATGGCGGCCTATATGTCCCTGATTATCGAAGAGGGCATGAATGTTTTCGTGGTCGGGGAGACTGCTTCCGGTAAGACTACCCTGCTGAATGCCCTGACAACCTTCATCCAGCAAAATAAAAAAATCGTGACTATCGAGGATACTCCGGAATTGCAGGTTCCGCATGCCAACTGGCTCCGCGAAGTAGCCAAGGCAGGCGGCAACGACGAAGCGCCGGTAACCATGTTTGATTTGCTGAAGGCCGCTCTGAGGCAGCGCCCGAATGTAATTATGATCGGTGAAATCCGCGGTGAGGAAGGTAATATCGCCTTCGGCGCCATGCAGACCGGTCACGCGGTTATGTCTACATTCCATGCCGCATCGGTGGAAAAAGTGATCCAGAGAATTACAGGAAATCCAATCAATGTTCCCAAGACGCATGTGGACAATCTCAATGTGGTGGTTTGTCAGAATGCGGTCAAACTGGCTAACGGAAAGGCGGCCCGCCGCGCTACCAGTATTTCCGAGATCGTCAACTATGACTCCCAATCCGAGTCATTCAACTATGTCGAAGTATTCCGCTGGAACCCGGCCACTGATCAGTTCGAGTTTATCGGTAATAAAAACAGCTATCTGCTGGAAGATAAAATAGCAATTAAACGGGGTTTCCCACCGGAGAAAAAATGGGAGATCTATACACAGGTTTCCAAACGGGCCAAAATACTGGAAAGACTTCACAAGGAAAAAGGAATAACCAATTTTTATGACTTACTCAGAATCCTCGCCCAGGCGGAGCAAGAAGGGTTTTTCTAACAGCCCGACAATAAATTTCGATTTATTATACGAGCTGTCTTACATGTCTTCCATCGCGACGACGGGACTGTCGCGCCGGGAGATCTTTGATCTGGCGTCCCAGCTTCCTTGCTCCGCGTCCCAGTATATTCAGGAAGTGAGCCTGCTTTCCAGCAAGTTCCGATATGACTACGCCACCT
>JAQULX010000491.1 GCA_028718465.1 Dehalococcoidales bacterium
CAGTCCCGGACCTGTTGTCCATAGGTTAAATCACTATCTGAAAGTCCCTTTTCATCGCAGAATATCAGACTAACGCTGGAAGCAGACCCCGTACCGGGGAAATACTTCTGCATTAATTCGCCGGCGCGGGTCGATTCAGTATCGCTATTATGTAAGAAGGTGGAGTAGTCCTGAATTCCGACATCGTTTAAAGAAGGAGCGGAGAAAAACATAAAGGCAGCCAGAACGACCCAGGCCAGGATAATCCAGATGCGATTTTTAGTCACAAAACTACCAACGTGTTTGAACATTCGGTAAATTCCTCCGTATTATTACGTTATTTTATTTTGAAGATGACTGCGCGGACTTCTTCTGCGCCTGCCGTTATATATTTAATTCATTAACTTTAACGCCATCTCACGGTCTTCATTAAACTCGTTATTTCAACGACCGGTTCCCCGGTTTATCTCTGCACTTCATATTGCACCTCTTTCCCAAAAGAAACGTAAGAAACAAAAATATTACCTAAAAAATTTATCTCGCTGGTTCTTTCTTCAAAGAATTCCAGGTATCCTGGGCAAACTTATGTAGCTTCAGAAGATTTTCCTTGCTTAGTTCCTGTAACGACGCTTCGTATTTTTCGGTGAATTTCGTTAAATCCCCCAAAATCCCCTGGGCTTCATTGTCAGCAAGGGACAGCCCTAGAATAAGGCCTGCCAGTATACTCATACGTAGTTTTGTTACCGGCGCTGATAATATTGTGCCTACCGAGCTTTGTTTGGCAAATTCATATCTGGCTCCTTTTAGATTCAATAGGAGAACCGTTATAATCTCAGCACAGCGAACGAGTGGTGAACTCGTCTCAGCTATATTAGCAAACAAATCATCCATAATGTCTCTATATCCGGAAGCCTTACCCTTTTCAAGTCCGGCGATGATACGGGCTTTTACGTCTGCCCATTCTTCCTGCTGCTGGCTTTCCCCGGCAAGCATGGAGACCAACTCCACGCTTATTGCTGCCGGGGAGAACAGTATGTTCGACCGGCCAGGGCCTACATTCACTTTTGGCGTTGCGTATTGCGAAGTTACCATGCCTTTTTTCTCAAGCAGTCTTAACATAGCATAGGTAGTGGAATTGCTCAGGCCCAGCCGCTCCGCCACTACGCTGTAATGAATGGGTTTCTCCATCTCGCGGTAGACGTCAAGAAGCTTACTCATGAATGCTTTTTGACGGAAAGTCAGTTTCGCAGGGAAATTATCCTCTGCTATCCTCTTATTCTCCACATTGTCTCTCTGCAACTTTTATCGCTTTATCAATGAAGCTTCGTAGCGCCGGAAGGACCTCTTTCTTAACTTGTTTAAGGTGTTCACCTGTTGGCTCAGAAACTGATTTTATCAAGAGATAATATGATATTATTTATTATACCACAAATCATCATAATAAACCAAAGAAACATAATAATAGTAAATTCTATGTGCAATAAAGTAATGAAACAACTTTCGCTTTTTTCTCAAATATCCCGTCCGGTTCTGGCCTTACCATGCATTATAACTATATAATGAAGGGCTGATATTTACAGGTGTCTTATCGGGGAAGGAGATTTGTGATGAATAGATGGTGGTCTATAATCACTCCGTTTGTAGCTGTGATGCTGCTTGTGGGCTGCGCCCGGCCAAGCGCCGGTGAATTAGGCGAGCAAGGAATCGAGCTTGAACGCGCCGGTCAAACCGACCAGGCTATAGAAAAATACTCCGAGGCTATAGAACAGCAACCGGATAGCCTGGGGTTCAGATTGATGCGAATAAACGCGTATATGGCAAAAGAAGATTACGACAGCGCGATCAAGGACTATACGGAGATAATCCGCTTATTCCCGGAGCAACAGGGAGCCAGGGCATACTTTGACAGAGGGAAAGTATACGAGGCTAAAGGCGACCTGGAACAGGCGATGGCTGACTTTGAGAAGGCAATCGGCATGTCATCAGATGAAAATTTCACCGGGAAAGTACAACGGGAGCTTGAAAGAGCAAGGCAATAATTACCCTGTCCGGTTTTGGCCTTCCCGTGCATTATAACTATCGGCGGGGTAACAG
The DNA here is from genome assembly GCA_028718465.1 of Dehalococcoidales bacterium. The sequence continues at coordinate 2,074 of JAQULX010000491.1, forward strand.
GGCAGACCAATCCGGCCTTCCGGCGGGAAGGACTGCCGGGAACGGAGTTTTATTAATATTGTCTGAAGATATCACTATTAATAGTCCCGAAGCCCGGATGTCACCTCCGGAAAAGACACGGCTCCCAATCCCCCGGCAGGTTTGCAAGTAACCTTTAGATTGGTATACCGTTATAAATATCCGGGAGCGTTTTTACGCTCCCGGCGATAAACACTTGAGCTTATTTGCCCGGGATGACTGATATATTATCAGGTGACGCTTTCCGGCTGAAAAGGATGAATGGAATATGACGGTGAAACAACGAATAGCTGCCGTAATTTTCTTATTGCTACTTCTCGCCGGTCTCCCAATAACGGTAGCCGGCTGGCCCGGCGTTGCTTTTGCCGATGAGATAACTGCTATCAGCGCCAAGGTGGAAGCCGGCTTTGACGGCAAGGCACGGGCCGGCTCGTGGATACCCGTGACCCTGGATTTAGAGAACCAGGGCCCTGATTTTGACGAGGAAATCCAGATAAGTGATCCTTCCAGCGGGAGCGGACAGCTGGGGCCGATGTACCGCAGTCAATACGTGAGCGATGTCATTCTGCCGCGCGGCGGCCACAAGCTCGTCACAGTCTACGTTCCGTACTTCTCGGTCACTCCCAGGCTTGAGGTAAACCTCGTATCCCAAGGGAAAGTGGTTGACAGCATTGAGATCCCTGTAAGCATTGTCAGCGAGCAAGACCTGTTTGTCGGAGTCGGCGGGCAGCGGGTTTCCGCCTGGAACCTGCTTACCACGCTACCGCTGCCCGTGCAGGGGAGCCGGGTTGAGGTGGTTCCCCTCACCAGCGCTGCCTTCCCGGAGCGCCCGGAGGCGCTTGCAGCCTTTGATATCATTGCCCTGGGAGACATTCCGGCTGACGCCCTCTCTGATAGCTCAATGGAAGCCCTGGAAGGGTGGGTGGCCGGCGGCGGGACGCTGGTGCTATCCGGAGGAGCCAGCGGCAAAAACAATCTGCAGGGACTGCCCGAAGCTCTCTTGCCGGTGGTCCCCGGTGCGCCGGTTCAGATGGACAGCGTCTCGGCCCTGGAGCAGATGGGAAACCAATCACTGTCCACCTCCCTCCTCCCGACAATAACGGAAAGCCGGGCC
>JAQULX010000492.1 GCA_028718465.1 Dehalococcoidales bacterium
GATGCCGGCCTCCATATCGGCTAATACAATCTCCCGGTCGGCCAGGCGGAGCTTGCCCAGGAACTCACGGCCCAGCACGCCCATGGGACAGGCGCAGCCCTCCAGGGGCTCGGCGATTTTGCCGATTACCACCAGCCGGACGCCGTCCTTTTCGGCAACGTTCACGGAGGGGAGATCGGAAAGGGCGATTTCAGCCCGGGCCAGGACATTGGTGCCGGAATCCGGCGTTCCCGGCTTATAACCCGGAGGCATGAGCTCGCGCACCATCTGTCGACCTCCGGCCAGGGCCACCAGCGGCTGGGGAGGCTGGGCCATTCCCAGCATCCGGTAGAGTACGGAGTTGGACTCATCGGAATCCACGATAACCGGACGGCAGCCCCTGTCTCTGAACTCCAGGGCCAGGAGAGTACCGGCAGTGCTCTTTCCGCTGCCGCCTTTACCACTAATCGATATCTTCATCTTACTCCAATTCCAGTCCCGGCAGTCCGGCTGCATCTGTCTTCCGCCGGGCTTTAATGCCGGTCTTAAGCATAACTATTTCGCCCGTGCCCTCTATTGTACCCTGAAAAAGATGCCCGCCGAAAGCCTTTTGCTCTTCATCTCCTACCACGGCGTGGAGATGAAACCGGTACTCATCCGGGGAATCCGAACGGGAAATCAGACCGGACAGAGACAGCAGCTCATGAGTCGCCGCATAGTCCTTTTGCCGGTACCCTTCACCGTCAAAATACCCCAGCCTGAATTGCCTAATCTGACCGAGGGCTGAAACTATCACGGCCGTCTGGACGGCATGCCGGCGGCATACTTCCTCCAGTGACGCCAAGATGTCTTCACCGGGATAGAACCGGGCGATTACCAGGTTTCCTTCTTCCTGACTTTGCATTCAGGGTCTCTTTATCCGCCTTTAAGGAACAAGTCCAGTTTAGCCCTGAGCTCGGATAAGGGTACAGCCCCCAGACTGCGTTCCACCGCTTCACCGTTCTTGAAAAAGACCAGCAGCGGGATACTCATCGCCCGGTAGCGGTTGGCCGCCTCGGGGTTCTGGTCGACATTGATTTTACAGAACTTGAGCCTGCCTTCGTACAGTCCGGCAGCTTCTTCCATAACCGGGGCCATCGCCCGGCAGGGGCTGCACCAGGGCGCCCAGAAATCCACGACTACCGGCAGTTGGGAATCCATTACTTCGGCATCAAAGTTGCCGTCTTCGATCTCCACCACCAGGGAAGGCGGGGACGGCGGGGCGTTTTCCGCGGCTCCGGTCTCATCAGATTTGCTCCTGACTATTATCAGGATATCACCCGGCCTTCCATCTGTCACCTGGAGAGCGTTGCGCAGTTTCACCACAGCGCCCGGGACCACCCCGGGAGGAATTTTCACTTCCAGCCTCTTGTTATTCCGGGGCAGCAGTTTGCTGGCGCCCTGTCTGAGTTCCTCTGCCGTTAAAGTCAACTCATAGGATATCGCTGCTCCCTCACCGGTATATGTCGTACTTTCGCTCATAGTCTTATCCTCCATTAGCCTGTCATCCCCGGCTCTATCTGAAAAATCTAAAAACGATATTCAAGATGACGGTTAATATCAGGCTGATAACCAGTGAAGTCATCAGAGGGAAGAAGAAGCTGACGCCGCCCCTCTGGAAAGAGAAATCGCCCGGCAGATGGCCAAGGAAAGGAATCCGGCTCCAGAATGTAAAAACCAGGCCGAATATAATCAGGAACACCCCGATAATGATAAGCAGTCTGCCCATATCCGCCAACTCAAACATATCAGCATCTAAAATCGGTCGGTCCTTATTTGGTATATCTTCATTATAATGATAAGCGGCAGGCGGAAACAACCGGTACTTTCCGTCAAAAGAGGGTATGTATTTTGTCACGGGTGAGAGGGTCGCCCAGCATGATACCATTATCAGACCTCCGGCAAGATAGTATTAGAGCAGTCACTTATTGCGCGATATCTGGTTATTGCCAGTTTACAGATAGTTTACAGTTTACACCCCAAAATGGGAGATTTTGAGGCTGAAAAGGGCCTAAAAAGACGGCTGTAAACTGGAAACTACCATATTTAACTGGAACCTCTAAAATTTTCCAAGGCCCCTCCCTGAGATCAGTAAACTGACTTTCCAAAATGATATCCAGCCAGGTATTAAAGAAGCTGAAGCCAGCCGGGTTAAACCCGGAGAGGAGAATGATGGGGCATAAGCTGATAGCATAACGCACCTCCATTGGATGTCGGCTTTTGCCGGGATGTAAACCGGGCAGATATATCGGATTTCGTGTAATGTTTGTGACGGGCGATAAGCAGTGATATTGATACCGGATCGAGCCCGGTTATGTAAACCAGACAGCTATACTGAGTTACAGACCAGGTATGAGCATTAGAGATAATGCAGGCAACAGGCGTAATCATGGAAAGGAATTTTATTATAACAGGGCGAGGCGAAAGGCTGTCAATAGCTAATAAGTCATGGTGTGGGGTGGGAGATTTGGGGGGAGGGGGCGTTGATTAATGATTAATGAAGAAGAGAGGGAGGCCGCTCCGATCTGAGATGCTTCTGAGCGCCCGGAGATACCCGAAGACAGGAGAAAAGGGTGCTGGATTCCGGCTTCCGCCGGAATGGACCGGACAGAATGAAATGACCCTGCCAGCGGCCCCATCTCACCGGCCTCGCCATAACCTCCTTCGCTATAGTCCTCTTCACCCAAGCTTCTTCCCTCCGATTCAGCGCTGAAGGAGACCAGGTTATCTCTCAGGGTATAGTCGGCAGCCTGGATCCAGGCGGCGGAACGGGCTATCCTCGATATCCGGACTTCATCGATATCTCCCTGGAAGCAGGCATAATACCCGGTAGACCCCAGGAAGGTATCACCTCCTCCCACATCGCTGTCCAGCTCATCCCCGTTGCCTTCGACATAGCCGTTATTCAGCACCCCATCCTGATACATGTTGGGGGGTATGGAGAGACTACGGTCCAGGCCGCCCACCGGGTAGTGATAGCTGTTATCGGTGATAGCGCTGGAGTCATTATAAGGCTCCAGAATGCCGGCGCCGCACCAGATGGTGTCGTTAACCCCATCAAACCGCTGGGCTTTGGTCTACGAAAAGGATATCATTTTTAAACCGTCTACAGGTTCGAAATGTTTTCGATTATTGGTCAGGAGCGTTACATTTCGTCGGAGACAAGTAGAGGCTATCATCAGGTCAA
>JAQULX010000493.1 GCA_028718465.1 Dehalococcoidales bacterium
ATTATCAAATTTGTAAGTAAAAAGAGTTGTGACAGAACCGTCATCGGAAATATTACCAACATCATCCTCCGATTGAATTCGTAAATAATAATCTGTCCCGGTAACAGGGCTTGAAAGAGTTTTCGTCACATTAAGAGTGCTATCGGCCGTCGCTTGTCCGTCCGTTCTAGGAAGAGCGCTTCCGTTTGAACCAAAATATACCCAGTAGCGCTTAATCCCGGTGTTCGGAGGAATCGGGAGGTCTGTCGCTCCGGAAAATTCAAAGTAAAGAGTAGCGCCGCTGTTATGCTGGTTCCAGGTATTATCTAAAATTTCAGCCCCTCCCGCAGAACCTTCTCGAGCTACATCCACAGTTGTTGGCGGAGACGGCGGGTCCGTATCAACATGAATTGTGATCGGGGCCGAATCAGCGCTTTCAACATTATCTCCGTTAAGCGCTCTTGCGGTAATATTTAGATGCTCACCATCAGAAAGAGCAAATGTATAATCTCCAACCGCAAAGGTAAAAACACCAGAACCATTTGCGGTTGTTTCGGCCACCAAACTCCCGTCGTCATAAAGTTTGACTGGCCTGCTCGCGATTGACAAATCCGGAGTAGCCGAATTAGACACTGGAGGTTTTGAGTCCTCAGTATGAGACGTGGGAGAATCAAGAACTGGGATATTTGTTAAAGTATATTTATACCCCGGGGAAGGGTTAACCCAGCCGGATTCATTTCCCAATACATCTCGGGTTTTAACCCGATAGGAGTATGGGGTATTCGAAGTAAGAGAGTTCTGACTCCAAGCACCCGTAACCCAACCGCTATTTGCATCAGCGGAAACAAAACTCGTTGCGTTATTGTCTCTTTCAATGTAATAAGTAAGGTTGTCGCCTCTTAGCCCCGCCTCATTATCTGCTGCCCCTGAAGCGGCAATATCTATTGCTGTGTTAGTAATAGTCCCCCAAGACAAGGTAGAACCTGTTGGACCCGTTGTGTCATAAGTATAACCAAGCGACCAATCATTAAGAAGCGGGGTTGCAGCGGGATCAGCAGTTGAAAGATTGGCCCTAAGTTTTAAAGAAGGGTAAGTTGCAGTTGAAAGATTAATATTTGTCCCGCTGGCTACCCCCGTTTGAATAACGTTTTCGTTGGAGCCATTTAATACATCAACTGTTAAGGTTTGGCCGGCGAGAGTCGCATTCCATGTTAATGTCCCCCAATTACCATAGAGTCCCGTTGGCTGAATAACTGCTGATTTATAATTGCCGGATGTATTATAAGCTGCTGTTTCTGCCCCCGCCAAAACCGAAGGTTCTGTCGCGGTATATTTTCTGACAAAAGTAAATTTAACATATAAATTACCCGGGTAATTGACATCATGAGCTCTAAACCTTATATACTTTAATGGCTGTTGCGCCGCTGAATTTGCAAAAATTTGGGCGCTTGCGTATTTTGTCTCGTCCATCCATACATCTTGAGTATTCCCTATATTTGCTTGGATAAACCTATAGTAAATAGCTGTGTTTAAGGAACTCGATATCTGCACAGCGGCCGCATTTCTCCAATATGATATTTTTGGCCAGGAACCATACGATCCATTGAGAGTTACTTGATTCATTGCTCTTGATGAAGCATCGTATACAAAAATATGACCTATCCCTGTTGAATTCGCCTGTCTCGTCAAATGTTCAACGGCATAGTCTCCGCTAGGCAAAGTTAATGCCTGCTGCACATAATCACCCGGTCCCTGAACATGCAATTCATTATTTAAGATTTCCGTAGTACCAGTACCACTTTCAGTCCAGTTATTGCCGACAGTTGAACTATTATCCCTGTCAAAATCGTCAAAAAAGTCAAAAGTGTTACCCCCATTAGATGAACTAGTAGCTGATAAATTCCCATAATACATATATACCGTTTTTGAGGATGCGGCATTGATTGAAGGCACCTTTACCCAAACGGTCGCTGAGGTAGAGGCTGTATAGGATTCGATCCAATAATATAATTCGGAAGTTCCGTTATCGTCAGTGAAACGTAAATCATCAAAGTCCGCTTGCATATCAGTATCATAAGTAACGGTAATTTTAACCTGGTAATCAGTAAGAGTCCCTCCTACAGAATTATCAATCGTAACTGGCCTTCTGTAATCCCAATCTACTCCACCTGCATTTGTAAGCCCAGTATATCCTCCCAAAGAAAGATCAGCATTGGCATTTGCAGACACTGTATTTGTGTATGTCCCATCGGAGGTGCCATTAAAGGTGGTTTGCGACCAACTGCCATTTGCAGCCAAGACATCAGCTGGTGCTAACACTTGTGCTACCAAGGAAAAAATCACTGCCGCAAGCGTCAAAAAAAGTGTTGTTACATGAATATGATGAGAATATCTAAAATCATGCCATTTTTTATACCACCTGTATCCTGTCGCCTTATGATGCCACTTAAATGTAGTATGGAATCTTAAGAGATGTAAACACTTAGATATTCTACGGAATATCCTAAAAATTATATTTGGGTTTTTAGAATAAGTTCTTATACCCTCAGCCCCCTTAACTATACTAAAATTATCGCGTTTCGTGACCTCTATGTCAAGCACAAATTAGATCAAAAACCGGCATCGTCAAGCGCCTTATTCACCAGCGCATCCGCCTCTTTATTTTTTTCTCTTCGAATATGGCTGAATTCAATTGCTTTAAAAAACACAAGCTCCCGAAGCTGGTTCAAAAGCTCTCTCATTTTGGGATCCTTAGCTTTATATTCTCCTTTAACCTGTTTTACGACTAATTCCGAGTCTAAAAAGCATTCAATCTCTTTTGGATTGTATTTCTTAGCCGCTTTCAGCGCTTTAATAATCGCGGCATATTCAGCAATATTATTTGTTGCTTCGCCAATACATTCGCCCTTTTTTTCTAAAATTTTACTCTCACACTCAATAACGTATCCGATTCCAGCCGGACCTGGGTTTCCTCGAGCCCCTCCGTCAGTGTGAATAACTAATTTGTTCATGAATATATTTTAACAGAAGGTAATAATTTTACCATCTTGACTCTTAATATATTTTTACCTAACTTATTTATGTTTTGCCTGAAATTTTTTAATTTCCGCTTTTTTAATAAAATGGGCGGTAATTTTTAAAACTACTCCAAGTATCATAAATATCCCAGAGATTATTAACAATTTTCTCAAGATATCCATTATTATCTCGTTAGCCAGCCCG
>JAQULX010000494.1 GCA_028718465.1 Dehalococcoidales bacterium
CTCAACGAGCGTTCCTGGTCTGGAGTTGTGGATTTATCCAGCGAAGCATTGGCGCAGCCAAAACAAGTGGAATTAGCCTTAAATATGAAAAATGTCCATTTGGTAGCAGGCCCAAGAGGTTCTAACTTGCCTTTCAATAAATCTATCTATATGCCGGAGGGTGTAGCAATAATGGCTACCCTGGAAGGCTCGCATTTTGAGCGCTACAGCCAGGCCAATCATATTGGTTTATTGGGAGGCGCAAAGCTTAATTTTGAAAATAAACTTTCTAACTACGATACCTTAAAGGTGGATATTACCTTGAAAAATCCTGTAAAAGGCCAGTTAAATACATTCAATGTTTTTGGCCAAGGCTGGCACGAGGTTACTTTAGCCCAGTTAGGCAACGTGAATATCTATCAGCCAAATTACGGCAACCTAGTTGACAATAAAGCCATTAATAAAAGTACGGTTACCCACGAATGGACAGGTAATAATCCTGGTAGCGCCGTATTAAAAGATATCACCTTAGTTTATACTGATTCACGTGTGCGTAATATCGGCATTAAATTAGCTACCCCCTTAATATTGAATGATTCTCCTCTGACTCGGGAATCCGCTGCCGGAGAAGTAGCTTCAAGCACTATTCCTTTCTTAGAGAGTGGTTCGCGCGTATTTATAGGACCGAAAAACATTATTACTACTCCTGCTAACATCAATGGTGTAATCGGCCTTCCCGTACAGGTAACTACAGATGGCTTTAAGGGTGGATTGCCTTTTGGCGAAGGTACGCGCTTCTGGAGCCCGCAGGTGGATGGCATTCTGCCGCTAGGTCGTAAGCTCAGTGAACTTGAGAAGACCTTAGATGCAGAACTTTTTAGGGCACAAGGCATTACGCTGGGCGATATAATATACTTAAATTTATATGGCAATATAGTTAAGAATGGACAAGTTTCATTCAGGCCGTTGCAAGGGGCTGTAAATCCCACCACGGGTTATCTTAAATTTGACAAGGCAGAGTTTGCCACTAAACCCGATCCCGCTGATCAGACTATTCGGCATTCTGAAATAAAGATAACTGATCCTAAAGCATTAGGTTTTGGCATACTATTTCAGGCCCCTGCAAATACCTCTAAGCCCATTGAGACAATGAACATAGCTTTCGGGGCAGGACAACCTGCAGAATTGATTACCAGTCAAACCACTGGCCCAGATAGCGGCAGAAAAATCGCCACTTTAGGTGAAATGGAGATGTTAGCCCGGTTAAAACCTTCCGGAGAAATTGTCTCTAAGGACTTGGTTTTAGGCGATGAGAAATTCAGGGTTTATCATACTCAAGTTTTCTTTAAGACAAGTGATCCTTTTGTGGCTCTACCAGGGTTAACATCCGGTAGCAGTGATAGCAGTGAAGCACCTTTTGAGACGCCCACACAAAACATCACTGCTCTTTCTTCTTTATCAGCTCATGCTACTTTGGCACAGGCCATAGACTCGCAGGCATATTTGGGTATTGTTGCCGATCCGGCGAGCATACTCTTAGGCCAGGCACAGCCCAGCATTGACTATTCTCCGTTATATCGTAACGCTACCTGGAAAGCCGGCAGCGGGTTTACCGGGAAACGCCTTGCTACCACCATTTTTAATAATGAACTTGGAGAATACGCCGGTGAGAAAGGTTTACATATAGGCCTTTCTGGAGATATTGCTAGAACAGAGGGAATCAAAATAGACAATCAGGGTAATGTAAAGACCATCGGAGCAGGCATCTATGCCGGTCTTTCTAATTATAGGTTTGGCCAGTCTGAACAGACTATTCCTGTGTTTGATTCTACTGCCGAGAATAAAGTGCGGATGGTTGAAGGCACCTTGCATGACTATTGGTATGAAGGAGTAGTGAAAGCAGATGGTGGATTAAACATTAAGGCCGGCGAGGCAGGAAGATTAACTGTACAAGGAACAGAAATTCCCCTTGAGAGCAGGTCTTTAGCCCAGCCGCTTGTAACTAAGTCTGGCATCAACCTTCCTTTAGTTACCGCTACAGTAGATTTAGAGAATTTCTCAGCTAAGTCACAAACACCAGTTTCAGGAGGTACAGTAGCAGGTAATAAGGAATCCCCAAGGGCGTTGACTCAAAAAGCCGGAACAGATCTATTTTCCGGTCCTCAGGCACTTATTATTTCCGGGTCTTCTAATCTTTTCGCAGACAGGGGAACTATCGTCGGCGAGATGACGAATGTAAATTTTGCATTAGCCGGAGACAGGGATGTGGCGACTACTGCGATAACCACCGGATTAACGAATATAGTCGGGGCAACGGGAATAAATAATGGTAAATTATCTGCCGGGACACCCATTTATATAGATGCTTCCGGTAATGTTAAGACTGAGAATGCAGGGGTGTTTCTGAAGAGCCCGGAGATTAAAGCTACTGCGGCCGTTCTTGATGTTAACACAAGAGGAGTGCAAGAGAAGGAGTTTGTTTTTAAAGATATCACTTATCGCGGTTTGATAAATAAACAGGGAGGGTTGGACATTACTGCCGGTAGGTTTAGTGATATCTTAATAGGAGGCCAATCTGTAAAATTAACCGGCCAATCTTTAGATGGCGGTAAGCAACTCGTTACCAATGGCAGCCCTCTTGATTTGGTTCTACCTTTTTCAGCTCAATCTTCCGGTTCCCAGCCTCAGGATACCGTCGCCAGTTTCAAATTAGACAGGACGCTTACCGAAACTGAGGCGGGCAAGTTTACTGGAGAACAGAGATTTAATTTTTCTGCCTCAACAAATATCTTAAGCGCCAGAGGGACAGTTTCAGGGGACCTTTCAAACTCAGGCATAACTACTTTAGGCAATAAGCCTATGGCATTTTCGGCAATTTTTGACTCCACAGGAAAAATTACCTCTGGAGGAACGGCCTCTCCCTCTCCATATGGAGATAAGATGGTGCAGTTTGATTCTACCGGTGGTGTCTTTAACGGTATGCTCATCCAGGATGGGAAGACGCTGAATGTTCAGAATGGAAAAATTGTACAGCCCAGTGACAATAACTTCTTTGGGGTAGTTATGCAGGAGACAGGAAAGAACATTGTAGACAATATAGGGATTACGCCTACTGGGGTTTTAATCCAGAGCATAGGTAACATGGTTGATCTTCTAGGAAAAGCAACGTTAATACTGGCGCGGTCTCGGGGATATAATTCAGAAAAGATTTCCAAATA
>JAQULX010000495.1 GCA_028718465.1 Dehalococcoidales bacterium
GACCTTGGCGCGCAGATCGTCCAGGTTATTGAAGCTGATGAAACCCCACCCGCCCCTGACCAGAGCTCGCACATTCCCCCCTACCGCGCTGGTCCTGTCCGAGGACTCCAACATCTTTCCCCGGTAAGTGATATGGCTGGACTGGCTTTCTTCAAGATGGGCTTCGATATATGCGGCATCGTATCGGGAGATTATGCCGGACAGTTCCTGTCCGGCTTCATTGATATTCATTGGCCTTACCTCTGGTTATAAACAACGCTCAATTTAATGATATGCTCAAATGGTGCAGTTGACAAGGATGAGGGTGCGGTAGCGGGCAGGCTTTGAAGCCTGCCCGCTGGTAGAGTTCCATTTCAGGAAGTTATTGTTTAATCCATTCGTCTATGCGGGACTGGTTCTGTTTGATCCAGTCAGTCGCCACCGCCGCGACCTCTTCTTTGTTTACATCCACCCGCAGCATGAGTTCATTGGCGGCCTCCTCACCCATCTCCAGGTTCATGATAAAATTGTGAACATCCGGAGCGGTGTCTCTCAGCCTGGGGGCTGTCACCGTGCGTACATCATAAGGCGGGTGACCGGCCTTATAGTCCTGAGAATCGTCCGCAAAAGCCCCTTCATACCAGGGATCGGGCTCTTCCAGCATGACCATGTCTACCTGGGCGAAAATCCAGTGAGGCCACCACATGAACATCAGCAAAGGTTCACCCTTCTTGTCAGCGGCTATCATCCGGGCGCACATAACGGCCTCGGACTGATTGCTGCGGTACATGGGCAGATCATAGGCCCGGATCATGGAGCGGTCCTGGGGATCATCCGTCCAGCCGGGTGATCCGCCGACCAGTTCCCCAATGCCGGGATTCTCCGGGTTTTCAAATATCTTCCAGTATTCCTTCAGATCGAGAATGCTCTTCAGTCCGGGAGCAATAGGCTGGATGCCTCTTTCGGCATTGCCTTCGGAAACAAATCTGGGCATGAACCAGCCGCCGCCGCCCGGGAAGATCTGGGTGCCTAATTCAATATCGCCTTTATCCAAAAAGGGTTGAATTTCAGGATATCGCTGGGGAAGCCAGCATTCTACCGCTGCATCCGCATCTCCTCTGGCCATGGCCGCCCACCCGGCGGTAACCGAGGTTTGAATTACTTCAACGGGATAGCCTAACTGCTCGGTGATTACCTGTCTGGCTATTTCAGTCCCGATGAGGTTGGATGTCCAATCAGCCTCAACAAGCCCGATAGTAGGCTTGTTTTTTTGCGGTTCAGCGGCTGATTGCGAGCAGCCAGCGGCGGGGACCAGGAATGCGATAACAGAGACTACCAGGGTAAAAATAATCAATAAACGAATTTGTCGCATGAATACCTCCTAAGATAGATTTTGTTCAGGATACCCCATGGAATTTTAAAGCTGAACTTTAGAAAGCGGCCACCCCCTTTGTCCGGAATATGCCAGATAAACAGCAAGAACGAGCGTCAGGTATAAGATGGAGGATAACGATCATTTCTTATACGCAAGAGCGATCGGTTTTCAATTTTTAACTGAGAGGCGGACTGATGCGAACTGATGTGGGATATCAGTCTGCCGGTCGGTACGCCATTAATCGTCAGCTTTAACACTATCCCTTACCACGGGCGACCTTCGGGTCCTGGGTTCTCGGGGTTTGGCAAAAGCCTGGGTAATGCGGTCAAGCACTATCGCAATTGCCAGTATGGCCAGCCCGGCCTCGACTCCAGCCCCGATGCGGACCCTGTCGAGGGCGAACAGGACGCTGTAACCCAGACCTCCGGCACCGATAAAGGCCGCAATTACGACCATGGAAACAGACATCATGGTTGATTGATTGATGCCGGTCATGATGGTCTTCAGCGCTAAAGGAATCTCCACTTTGATCAGAAGCTGCCACCTGGAGGCGCCGAAAGCGATAGCCGCCTCCTTGATGGCTGGGGAGACCTGGCGCAGTCCCAGATCGGTCAGGCGAATGGCCGGCGGCACGGCGAATATCATGGTGGCGATAATCGCGGGCACCTTCCCCACCCCCAGCAGCATAACTGCGGGGATAAGATAGACCAGGCCTGGTATCGTCTGCATTGCATCCAGGATAGGCTGCAAAAAACTCTGAAAAGCATTGCTGCGAGCGGACAGGATGCCGATCGGGATGGAGACGATAATGGTCAGGATCACGGCCAGGCCGATCAGCGCCATAGTGCTGATAGCCTCATTCCATAGTCCCAGCACCTGCACCAGCAGTAAAGACCCTGCTACAATCAGTCCGCATTTGAGTGAGGTTAAGTACCATCCTAAAGCCCCTACCATGAGTATCCAGACCGGCCAGGGAATCCAGAGAAAAGTGGACTCGATGTATACGAATACTTTGCTCACCCAGAGTTTGATGATTTCCAGAATGGGTGAAAGATAGATTATGGCCCAGTCCACGCCCTTTTCTATAGCGCTGCCCAGCGGCAGTTTGGGAGTATCCAGACTGAATCCTTTGAGAAATATGGCGGCCCCGACCAGAGCGGCGGCGATCACAATGATGCTTATATATCTTTTATGATTATGGGCAACAGGTTTAGTTTCCCTGGTTTTAATTGCCTCTGCTCTCATAGTGGTGCTCCTTTAGTAGATTCAGGATACCCTCCTGGGGATGTCCCGGCATTTAGTTGTTCGGCGCCATTGCCCGGATGATCGTCTTTTTAGAGATTACTCCGAGCAGGTGCCGGCGTTCATCCAGTACGGCAATCGGAATATTGCTGTCTGAACTGGCGGATAACACTTCCTCCAGTGAACTGCCGGGAGAGGTGAAGGGGACGTCGCTGTCTGCGATTTTCCCAAGTGTCATGATGCCGCCCCTGGCGGTCTCGATTGCCTGCTTCATGGTGACCACGCCCAAAAGACGGTGGTGACTGTCCGTGACAAAAGCCAGAGACGTTTGGTTGTCTGCCATTTCCTTGATGGCAACCTCGACATCGTAATCGCTCCAGACCACCGCATCGGGGTCTTCCATAATAGACTCAGCAGTCAGCAGCTTGGCGCGGGGAACGTCCTTGACGAACTCGCTGACATACTTGTCTGCCGGCTGAGAGACTATTTCCTGAGGAGTGCCGATTTGCACGATCTCGCCGTCTTTCATGATGGCGATGCGGTCACCCAGTTTCAGGGCTTCTACCAGGTCATGGGTGATAAACACGATT
>JAQULX010000496.1 GCA_028718465.1 Dehalococcoidales bacterium
TATACAGGCCCACCATCGAGCAGGTGCTGCGTGGTGCACTCTCACCATCAGCCCCGCAAGTTCATTACATAACACACTTCCGCTACCCAATCGAGGGCGGATTTGTCTCCTACCTGAAGAAGTTTCTACAGCTCGGAAATCTGAAGCTCAATCACGAAATGGTATCTCTCGATCCTAACTCGCACGAGCTTAAATTTTCAAATGGAACCATAGTACACTACGATGCCATAGTTTCTTCAGTACCGTTGCCTGACCTCATTCGCATGATACACGGTGCGCCGCAAGACGTCATCGACGCTTCCCGGCGACTGGCTTGTTCAACGTGCGTGCTCGTGAACATCGGCGTTGACCGCGAAGATATTTCCAATGCTCACATGACTTATTTCTATGACGAGGACATTTGTTTTACACGTCTCAGCTTTCCACACATGCTTTCCGCCCATAACGTTCCTCCTGGCACAGGAAGTATCCAGGCGGAAGTCTACTTCTCCGACAAGTATAAACCACTGTCGGGGGCGCCTGAAGACTGGATTCAGCCGGTCATTACGGACCTCCGCCGCTGCGGCCTCTTGCGCGAGAACGACCGTATCTTGTTCAGCAATTCGATGGTGATGCAATACGCCAATGTCATCTTCGATCTTGAACGTGCGGATGCACTCAAAACAGTCCATGGTTATCTTGATGATATTGGAATTAGTTATTGCGGGCGCTATGGAGACTGGGGCTATCTTTGGACTGACGAGTCGTTCAAGAGCGGAGAAAATGCAGCGCAGAAGATTTTAGAGAAACTATAAGCATGAGAGTTAATTTAGGGGGGATAGGTTAAATGAAAGTGGTATTGTTCTGCGGAGGACTGGGCACCCGTCTGAGAGATATATCAGGGGAGCTTCCTAAGCCTATGGTGAACATTGGATATAGACCAATATTGTGGCATATTATGAAATATTATGCGCACTACGGTCATAAGGACTTCATTTTGTGCCTTGGGTACAAAGCTGATGTAATAAAACATTTTTTTCTAAATTACGATCAATGTATATCCAGTGACTTTACCTTGTCAAATGGCAGCAAGCAGATACATCCTACGGAAAGTGATATGGCAGATTGGAACATTACCTGTGTAGATACTGGTTTAAAATCAAATATCGGTCAGAGATTAAAGGCAGTGGAAAAATATGTCAAAGACGAGGAATATTTCCTGGTAAATTATGCCGACGCGCTGACCGATCTGCCCCTGCCAGAGATGATTGACTACTTTAAGAAGAGTGGAAAAATTGGGTGTTTTGTTTGCGTAAAACCATCGCAAACTTTCTCCGTTGTTTCTTTGGGGGAGGAAAATTGCGTAGAAAAAATTGAATTTGTGAGAGATACCAATTTTACTATTAACGGCGGATATTTTGTTTTTAGAAAAGAGATATTCCAGTATATGCAATATGGCGAGGAGCTGGTGGTGGAGCCGTTTCAACGGTTGATCAAAGAGAATAAATTGCTAGGTTATAAGTACGATAAATTTTGGCATTGTATGGATACATTTAAAGAGCAGCAGGAATTAAACGATATGTTTGAACGTGGTAATGCCCCCTGGGAAGTATGGAAAAACTGTAAAGAATAATTCATAAGGACAAAAAACCGGATAATGAAATGCTAAATTTTCAATTTGCTCCCCAAAAAGGGCGGGCACTAACAATCTTATGCCTGGGCGCCCATAGCGATGATATTGAAATAGGTTGTGGCGGAACGATCCTGAAACTGATAGAACACTATGAAAATGTAGTTTTTTATTGGGTCGTACTTAGCTCCAGCACTATTAGAAAAAGAGAGGCTGAGGAGAGTGCAAGTGCTTTCCTGGCAAACACGAAGCAGAAATGTATAGTAATTAAAAAGTTCAGGGATGGCTTTTTCCCTTATATAGGCGGGGAGATAAAGAAGTATTTTGAAGAACTAAAACGAAAGGTCGCCCCTGATTTGATTTTTACTCACTATCGTTCGGATTTACACCAGGACCATCGGTTGATCTCTGACTTGACCTGGAATACGTTCAGAGATCATCTGATACTAGAATATGAAATTCCCAAATATGACGGAGATATGGGATGTCCTAATTTCTTTGTCCACCTAAAGGAAACGACTTGCAATCTAAAGATTAAGTATCTGTTTAAATATTTTCAGAGTCAACACGAGAATCAGTGGTTCACTCAAGAGACATTCCATGCTTTGCTACGGTTGCGGGGAATTGAGTCAAATGCTCCTGACAAACATGCTGAAGCTTTTTACTGTCGGAAGGTCATTTTTTAAATTTGATGTATTGCTCATATCCGGTCAAGTTTTTCAATTTGCCTTTTTGGAACAGTCACTCATTCGTAGGTAAGTTTTGATGAACGTAGCCTGGGTTTCTGTTTATGATGCTGAGGACCCTCGTGCCTATGATGGACGTGGTTATTATGCGCCCCTATCTCTTAAAAAACAATCCATATCGGTTGAGTATATAGGTCCTCTGCAAATACCGGCCATATTGAAATTATATCGGAAACTATTTATTGCCAGGCATAGTTTACTCCATGATAATAGGTTTATTAAGCCAGGCAATAGAAGATGGTACTCACGTGGGAATGTTCCTTTTATATTTAGGGACTATGCCCGTCAAATTTCCAGACAGTTATCCAGACTTAACAATGTTGATATAGTGTGTAGCGGAGTGAATCCATATGTCCAGCCGATTTCCTATCTTGAGTGTGAGCAACCTATTGTTCTTTGGACAGATACTACCTTTGCTTCAGCAATAGACTTCTATCCAAGGTATTTCAGAAACTCAATTTGCCAGGAGAGTATCAGAGATATAATCGCAAATGAAAAAGCTGTATTGAGCAGATGCAGGTTGGCCATCTATGCGTCTGAATGGGGAGCCCAAACTGCTATCGAGCACTATAAGATAGATCCATCGAAAGTGAAAATTGTACCGTTTGGAGCAAATTTCGAGTGTACGAGGACGCTCAATGATATTAAACAAATAGTAGACTCAAGGCCCCGGGATAAATGTAAATTATTATTCGTAGGCATGGAATGGGTTAGAAAGGGTGGAGACATAGCATTTCAAGTAGCCAAAGAATTGAATAAGGCAGGAATGCCTACTGAGTTAACTGTGGTAGGATGTCAACCCCTCTTGGATGAGCCGCTACC
>JAQULX010000497.1 GCA_028718465.1 Dehalococcoidales bacterium
GACGATGAGGCACGCAGGCGCTGCGAGCAATTCATCAGCGGCCAAGGCCAGCAAGATCCCATCTGCCTGCCTGAATGTACGGAGAATAAAAAATAGGCCAGCCGTCACGAAAGGAATCATTACGGCAGTATAATGAAGATTGGGCTGATTTCACCGTACGATTATTCACATCCAGGCGGTGTCATCTACCATGTTTCATATCTTGCTCATCATTTTCATCTCCAGGGTCACGATGTTAAAATCGTAGCTCCGGTTAGAAAGAAAGGCACTCATTATTTCGAGGAAGAAGTCAAGGCTGTAGGCAGGCCCTTGCCTATCCCCTACGGCGGAACTACCGCCAGGATCCCTTTATCTCCCTGGTTGCCCTACCAGGTAAAAAGAGTACTCGCAAAGGAAAATTTCGATATAATCCATCTTCATGAACCGTTTATCCCCATGCTCTGTTTGAGTACTCTTATTGAATCCGATACGGTCAATATCGGCACTTTTCATGCCTGCCACGCAAGGTCCAGTGGGTATTGGGTAGGACAGCCCATTATGCGCGCGCTGGGTAAAAAAATACAGGGTAAAATCGCTGTTTCCCAGCCTGCTCTCGATTATATTTCACATTACTTGCCTGCCGATTATAAGATAATCCCCAACGGAGTGGACACTAATCACTATAAGCCCGATGGCCCCGTACGTCCTGAATATTCTGACGGCAAATTGAATATTCTTTTTGTGGGCAGGCTGGAGGAGCGCAAGGGTGTCGATGATCTCATCCGCGCATGCGCTCTTGTGAAGCAGGACTTCCCTGATTTCAGGCTCATCATCGTGGGGCCGGGCATCCAGTTGCGCTATCAGTATGAGCTCCTGGCTAAAAGGCTTCTACCCGATAAGGTTATTTTTACTAAATACGTAACATTCGCAGAACTGCCCCAGTATTATCGAACAGCGGATATATTCTGCGCGCCGGCAACTAAAGATGAAAGTTTTGGAATCGTTTTACTGGAAGCTATGGCAAGCGGCAAACCGGTAGTGGCTACTAATATCCCGGGGTATGCCAGTGTGCTAACAGACGGGGAAGAGGGCTTGTTAGCTAAACCCAAGGATCCACGTTCTGTAGCTGATGCTTTATTAACCTTAATCCATGATAAATCCAGGCGCTTGAAACTAGCGCAAAAAGGACTTATCAAAGCCGAAAAATACAGCTGGGAGAACGTATCGCAACAGGTTTTGGATTATTATAGAAGTCTGCTCAAATAATTATGGAAAGGATAATTTAGTGTCAACCTTCCAGGAATTGAGGCGTAAAGCCGCACGTGTTCTCACCGATCCACTTGTTCCCATAGTAAGTAAACTTAAACTTACTCCCAACATGATGACAGTAATTGGACTGATATTAAATCTTGTAGCGGCAGTAGTTGTTGGCTTCGGTCATCTTCTGGTTGGCGGTGTGATTTTCCTCCTGGCAGCCGTTTTTGATATGCTCGACGGCGCGCTTGCCCGTTATATGGGAAAAGTTACCAGATTCGGCGCGCTCTTTGATTCGGTAGTTGACCGCATTACAGAAGGAGCTTTATTCCTTAGTTTCATTTTCATTACTAATCCTTCCATTTGGCCAAATAATGTAACCTCTCAGCTGGTATTGATTTTTCTTGCCATGATCGGCTCTTTTCTCACCAGTTATATCAGAGCGCGGGCGGAGGGACTTAACATCGATTGTACTGTCGGCTTGTTTACTCGTGTTGAGAGGGTTATAATAATAGCGCTCGGACTGCTCTTGAACCAGGTGTTCATTGCCCTGGCAATAGTAGTAGTCCTTTCTTTTGTTACAGTATGTCAGCGTTTTTTACATGTATGGCGGCAGGCCAGTAAATAAATTAACCCTAGCAAGAAGAGTTGCAAAACACAAAAATGAACGACAAGGTATTTGAACGGAGTTTAACAACTCTGACCGTAATTTCGGTAGCGTGGATATTAGCTGGAATTATTCTGCCGATTATTGGAATACCCTGGATAGCGGCCGGTTGGGCCACATTTATCGGCTTGATGATGCTTATCCTCGGCGGTGGAACTCTCCTCTATTTCTGGGGCAAAAATTATATGTCCCGAGGTTAATCAGTATATTTCTCATACTATAATCACGAGTAATAGATTCGATATAAATTTGTTTGTATTCTTTAGCGAAGTGAGTAAAAAATGTCAGTTGTAGCTATAATCGGCGCTCAGTGGGGTGACGAGGGTAAAGGTAAAATTGTAGATGTTTTAGCGGAGAAGGCGGATGCCGTCATACGGTTTTCCGGCGGTGACAATGCCGGGCATACAGTTATCAACCCTAAGGGTGAATTCAAACTACACATTGTTCCCTCAGGAATTTTCTATCCAAGAACCGCCTGTATTATCGGGAACGGTTTGGTTATCAATCCCAGGGTGCTCATTGAAGAACTGGATAGCCTCAAGGCAAAAGGTATTGATGTAGGCAACCTGCATATCAGCGACCGTGCTCACCTTATTATGCCATGGCATTTACTGCTCGATGGCCTTGAGGAGGAGAAGCGCGGCCAAAGCGCCATAGGAACCACCAAGAAGGGAATTGGCCCTGCTTTTGCCGATAAAATTGCAAGAAGGGGTATCAGAACCTGCGACCTGATAAAATTTGAAAACTTCAAGTCCAGGTTATCAGAGATTATCACGATAAAAAACGAGATACTGGAAAAAGTTTACAACCTGAAACCATTTGATATCGAATCTATCCTGAAAGAGTATGACGGTTATGCCGCACGCCTGATACCCTATATAAAAGACACAACAGCAATGGTTAACGACCTCCTTAAAAAAGGAGGAAAAGTAGTACTTGAAGGCGCCCAGGGCGCCATGCTGGACCCTGATTTCGGCTCGTATCCCTTTGTTACATCATCTTCACCTCTTGCTGCGGGAGCATGTATCGGATCAGGAATAAATCCACGCAGAATTGATCGAGTAGTGGGCATTTTCAAAGCTTATACAACCAGAGTGGGCGGCGGCCCCATGCCTACGGAACTGAACGATGCAACGGGTGAATACATCAGGCAACACGCCCATGAGTATGGCGCTACAACCGGCAGAGCACGCCGTTGTGGCTGGTTCGATGCTGTTGTGGGACGCTACAGCACACAACTTAATGGCTTCACCAGCGCTATCCTTACAAGATTGGA
>JAQULX010000498.1 GCA_028718465.1 Dehalococcoidales bacterium
CACAGCCCGGCCTGACTTTTACGTCAAAGTATTTCGCCTGATCCCGGACAACTTCCAGTATGCCGGCTAGCTTCTTCAACTGCTCCCTTGTTACAGCCGCTTGCAGTTCCGTCATGCGGAGATTTAGGCCGACCATATCATAATAATCGGTTGCCCATGTTCCTGCTACAATTTCATTTTCCTGCATTCCGTTCGTTACGGCCTCTGCGTGATTCATTGCAAGTCTCAATCTCATTGCTAATTCATCATCGTTAGTAACTACCACTCCGCCCTCCCCACAGCTTATATGCTTATTTACGTTTAAACTAAAAACGCCAATGTCCCCCAACGTCCCGGCATATTTGCCTTTATAAGTAGCTCCCACAGCTTGGGCAGCGTCCTCTATGACGTAGATTCCGTGCTTCTTGGCTATAGCGTTAATTTCGTCTGCGGCATAAGGGCAGCCGAAGAGGTCAACCACGATTATTGCCTTCGTAGCGTGGGTTATTTTAGCTTCTACGGCCTTTGGGTCAAGGCAGAAGTAATCCTCTTCTATATCCGAAAATACGGGCTTGGCACCGAAATGAAGTGGGATAGAGGCGGAGCAGGTCATAGACCAAGGACTGCAAATTATTTCCGGAATATATCTGTCGTCTATACAATTGTAAATTTTATGATATGGTAATGGGTTTTGTAACCCTATCGCCGCACAAGCTAAATATAGGCCAGAGGTGGCCGAATTACAAACTATTGCGTGCTTCACACCAAAGTAAGCAGCCCATTCCCCTTCAAGTGCCCGGACTTCTTCGCCGCCGTAAAACGATTCGTCCCAGCAACCACGATAACCGCTTAATATGCCCCGGTCAAAAACACGCATCGCAGCGTCTCTTTCTTCTTTGCCAATAGACATTTTTATCCGCTCCTCGTAATTTGTTCGATTACCATTCTTTTTTCCTGTTCGTCCAGCCTGTCAAATAATGCCAAAATCATATAAGGCAAATACTCACTAGTGATAGACTCGAAATCTATAAATCCAGAATCAAGTCTTATAAATTCCCTTGCTTTTTGTGTTTTCAATTCAATTAATTGTTGTTCTTCAAGCCTTTCGAGTTTATCTAAGTCCATTAGTTTTTTTATTTCCTTCCTGTCCCAGTGCTCCGGGAAAGAACAGTATCTTTTTTGTCCGTCTATTTCTGAGATGTTTTCTATATCAAAGTCAGTCAAAACTAACAAGATAGGTTCTTTGTTTGAGTCATATATTTTATCACCTATTCTTACTTTCATTTCGCCTCTCCTTTTTTATCTCGCTCCCAAGACTCGTTTGCTTTACCTTCTAAAGAGATAACTCCATAATTTCATGGAACAATTCTGTAGTTCTCTCTCCTTTATTCACCCTATCCCGTAATGGTCTTATAAACATATTTAATGCAATATACCCCGGCGAACCAATTTCACTATAAGCCTTTTCGCATACTTCAAGATGTTTTAAAGCCTTATCCCAATTTAACATTTCTCTCGCCCCCCTACCTTTTAAACACCGCTAACTTATAAGTCGAATCCACCGCACCCACTTCGTAAGCCCGCATAATCTGGCTAAGCGTTACGTTTCTATGGTCTACTGTGCTATAGTGGCTTGAGTATGTGTCATATACTCCTAAACACTGGAACATGTCGAACAAATCCAACAGTTCCCCCTCAGTGAAATTTCGCGTTATGGCCTGTACCCTTTCGCCCCATGAAGAACCCTCTCTCGCTACGGTGATAAAAACTAATCCACCGGGTTTTAAGACGCGGTGGAATTCCTTTGCTATCTCTTTTATGTAGTCGTTGTCTTTGATATGGATTAACACGCCTAGGTTGAAGATAATGTCGAAGGTATTGCCGCAATAAGGCGTGTCTTTTATGTCGCCTGCATGATACGCTATTCCAAAAGAACTGTTCTTGTGTGCATATTTGATTATGTCTTTGCTCAGGTCTATGCCGAAACAGTTGGTTGGCTCGGCTCCCAGCTCACAAAACTTACGGAGCATTCGCCCGTTTCCGCAGCCAGCGTCGAGTATTTTCAGGCTTGGCAAGTCCTTTTTGCCGTTGTTAATCATGGAATGTACAATTTGGCTCATTAACATAAAGTCGTTGAATAAATCAAGGATAGTATTGTGATTGATAGGCTCTTTCCTGTTGGTAGACGATAATTCTTTGTAATAGTAGTTGTCAAATACTTCGTTCAGCCTTTTTTGTTCGGTTTGCATTTAAAAACACGCTCCATTTACTTCTCCGCATTCACAGATTATGGGACCGCCAAGGTGTTTTATGTTATCGTAACTTGATAAATCTTTCCCGCATTTACAACGCCAAGGTTTGTTTTTGTTCATTAACTCAAAACATATCTCCAAGGCTTTTAGTCCGTTTTCTCCTGTGCATTTTAATGGCTCCCGGCCTTCGAGGAAATTGTAAGCATTTTCGATAATATACCAATGGCTTTTGTCGTAGTAATCCCAGACCGGCGTTTCACCGATTCGCCGTTCCTGCCAGAAATGATTTTCAAAACATAAACCTAAGTTCCACACCCGGTAATTAACAGGCACTTCTGTTATTCTGTAATTATTTAACCCGAACATATTAAAGAAGTCTATTCCGTGCGTTGCTGAGTGCAGCCAGCCTCGATTAAAGTTTAATTCTCCATATACTGGAACGCCATACTTTTTTAATTCCTCGTAGTAGGGTAAAAAACGGCGTGTGTAATTAACAAGGATCGGGATACCTTTGGCCTTATATAGTTCTACTATTTCCCTGGCCTGAGCAAGTTCGGTACAAAGGGGTTTTTCGCATATGACTAGCCTAGGCGGGTATTCGGCAAGATGTTTAAGGATTTCGTAGTGGGTTTCGTCCGGTGTGCAGACAACAGCAACGTCAACACCGTTATATAAATGTGTGTGCATTATTGTAGTGGCTGTACAACCCCATATTTCGGCGGCTTTTATTGCTTTTTCAGGATTGGAATCATATAGCTTTATATCACCAAACCCAGGGTGTTCTTTCAGGGCGTGGGCAAATGAAATTATTTTATTAGAATTTTCACCGCCTGGAATATCGGCCAGGGCTCCCTGACCGCCGCAACCAATGATTAAAGCATTAAACTTTCTTCTTCCGTCCAAGTTTACCTCGCTTTTTAGACTCATTTTCCTTTTTCG
>JAQULX010000499.1 GCA_028718465.1 Dehalococcoidales bacterium
ATCATAGAGAACCTCACCGTTCTTGCCGATGATCGTGGTGTCCTCCAGAGACCTCATTTTAAGATCCATTACAGGATTGGCGCCGGCGACCAGGACGAACTTTTCCTGGTGAGTGAGTCCCAGGCTTTCAACGGCTGACACTGTAAACGTCAGCGATTGCCCGGTGGATATAGTAAATTTTTCGGCAATATCCAGAAAAGCGGTCCCGCCTCCGATGCGGACGGGCTGGTCCGCGTGAAGATCGGGGTTATCGCCGGTGGTATTCCAGAGTCCGCTGGCTAAAGTCTTATCGTAAACTATCGTGCCGTCCCGGTCTATCACTACGCGAGCCTGTTCAATAGTATTGCCGTTCATCGCCGGTTTTACATCCATGCCGATGCGGCCGCTTATTGTATATTCGCCGGATTGACCGTCCGGGTTTTTAGAATAAGAGCCGTCTATATTCTCAAACCGGGCGTCTACGATGGGCAGCGCTCTATAACGCAGGTCGTCCTGCACCGGCAGATCCTCCGTTCTGGTGACGCCGCCATCCTCGATGGCTACCCGCGCTTCCAGCGTACTGAAGATGCTCGCCGGGACCGTGGCGGTAAAGCTGGTCCCGCTCCGGCTCATAGCGAAGCTCTCACCGGATACGTACAGTGCCACGCTGGTATCCTCTTTTATCTCCCGGGGGACGATCTGGAAGGTCACCGGCAGGGTCAGATTGGCAGTATCAACGACGCCAAACTCGCAGTCGTAGCTGCTGATAATGCTGGCCTGCTTTTTCAGCATATCATCAATCCCGGAATAAATACTGTTTATCTGGCTGCTCATATGGCCGGACTGCTGGGACATGAAATTCCTCAGCTCGTTCCGGGTATTCATCAGTTCATCCTGTAAACTGCCGATGCGGGCGAGAGAGACAAATTGTAAAATGATTAAAACGGCAACTAAAGCCGGTATGATGAATTTTTTCATTGTACACCTCGAATTATTTAACTCGCCTTACGGCAATGGTAAAGCCAGTGCTGGGTCACCCACGGCCTGCGCAAGCGGATAAGGTGACCGGGGTATGCTGGCACCCAGGGGGGAACCCGCCATTTCGTCTCGCCTTCGGCGAGGGTATTAAGGCATGGTTCAGCCAACCCTGGCCTATTGGCCTTTGAGATTAGAACTTACTTAAGCCGTATATTGAGTTATTTATTTTAGCTTATTATTTCTACCGTTCTCGTGATCTTTTCCGCGGACTTAACTCCCTATTATATCGTTAGTCCCTACTCAGTATATCAAAGTACCGGCGAAGCTAAGAAGCCTCAAATGCGATGAGTGAATACGCAGGCATCCGGAGCGGATATTTTCGGCAGGAAGCGGAAAAGCTTTTAAAACAGGATCAGGAATCTACGGCTGTCGAAAAGTATGTCCAGGGCTATTGTATTATGCCAGAGTCCGCTGAGGCAGCCCTCCATTTTGTTCCTGGAATAGAAATATAGTTTCGGTTAGTGACATCATTCCAGGCGTTATTACGGAACGAAGCTTATGCGAGTAATTTTTTGATTTCCGGACTAATACTCTATTTTATTTGACGGGTTCACATTCTTAAAATGAGAAAACGCAGACTGACCTCAAAGCAAACCTAAATTGACAATAATTCATGGGTATAACCTCTCTATGAATAATACGTATCCACTATAGCCGTAATTTGGCCCTGGCTGATTTTTAGTAAGAACAAACAGCTAAGAACCGTCAAACCGAACGAAGCCCTGGAGGAGGCTTTATGCTTCGGGTGGATTGATGGACAGATCAAGAGCGTTGACAAAGAAAAATATCTTAAAAAATTCGCGCCCAGGAGAAAAGACAGTCAGTGGTCTGAAACCAACAGAAACATCGCTGCCCGGTTGATCGCGGAGGAAAGGATGACCGATCATGGCCTGGCCGCCATTGAGCGGGCAAAAAAGTCAGGCACCTGGGAAGTTCCGAAAGAAGCACCGATTTCTGACGAGCAGATCGAAGTCCTGGTCAACGCTTTAAAGGGTGTAGATTTAGCTTTAACCAACTTTCTAAAAATGCCTCCTTCCGTTAAAAGGACTTATACCGCTCTATACCTGGATGCAAAAAAGGACGAGACCCGGACAAAGCGTCTTGAGAAGATCATCGAACGGCTCAACGCAAATAAGAGACCGATGTAAGGAAAGCCAAACGTGGTATATTCACCTTATCCTGTGTATTAAGAACAAATTATTTAGATGTGGCAAAACCGGATATATGTACAATATACATTCGCCACGAAATACGGAAACTGGAAAGATATTACCGGACTGCTTTGAAGCACTTGAAAATTACAAATAATGTGAAAAACAGCTGGAACTCGAAGACCAACGAATAGCTCTGGATTTGAGTAACAGGCTGGTCATGTCTATTTGAGGCTGAAATGGTGGGCGCTACTGTACGGTAGACAGAACCAAAATGTTCGAACTTTGCTTCGAATTGGTGGCACAAAAATCCGGGAGGCCGGATAGTCACCTATCACAAAAAGATATCGATTAGCCAGGACCAGAATAACCAAACATATATTATTCGTTTTTAAACTGTTCGAGTTGTTCCCACCGAGCATAAGATTCAGCCAGTAGATTTTTGACTGCTTCAAGGCGTATCTTCTTTTTAATAATCTCGGATTTGTCCTTTTTGTAGAGTTCCGGGTCTCCCATAGCCTTATATAATTCCTCTTGCTCTATTTCCAGCGCCTGAATGGTAAGCGGAAGCGAGTCCAGTTCTTTCTGCTGATGAAATCCGAATTTAGCTTTCGGCCAGTTATTCCGGGGTAAAGGTATTGGCTTCGGAGACTTACCGGGGCTGGCTTCTGCAGGGCGCTGACGCAGCCAGTCTTCATAACCGCCTACGTACTCTTTTACCATGCCATCACCTTCAAAAACGAGTGTACTGGTAACAACATTATTGATAAACGCCCGGTCATGGCTGACCAGAAGTACCGTCCCGGTATAATTCATCAGGTAATCTTCTAAAAGTTCCAACGTCTCAATGTCCAGGTCATTGGTCGGTTCATCCAGGACCAGCAAATTGGAAGGGCGAGTAAACAGGCGGGCTAATAAAAGCCGGTTGCGCTCGCCACCGGAAAGAAGCGAAACATAAGACCGCACCTGGTCCGGGGAAAAAAGAAAGTCTTGAAGATAAC
>JAQULX010000500.1 GCA_028718465.1 Dehalococcoidales bacterium
AAAAGCGGTGGACGCCTCTTTCAATATGATATCCGTGGACGGCGATACCAGTACCAATGATATGGTGCTGATATTGGCCGACGGCCTGGCGGATAAAGGACAGGTATCTCCGGGAACCGCTTCTGGAGAAGCTTTTCAGAAAGCCCTGGAAGAGGTTTGCCTGTATCTGGCAAAGTGCATTGCCCGGGACGGCGAAGGTGCGACACGCTTGATTGAAGTAGTCGTCAACGGCGCCTCCAATATAACAGACGCCAGATTGGCTGCCAGGACTATTGCCAGTTCTCCGCTGGTCAAGACGGCAGTCCACGGCGCGGACCCCAACTGGGGCCGGGTTCTGGCTTCCGCGGGCAGAAGCGGCGCGGAGCTAATACCGGAAAAATCGGCTGTATATATCGGCAATATGTGTCTTTTAAAATCTGGTAAGCCCGTACCCTTTGATAAAAAAGCCGCGGCGGAGCTGTTGAAAGTGGAGGAAGTAAGGTTAAGAGTAGAGCTTAACCTGGGGATTGCTTCGGCGACCGCCTGGGGATGCGATCTGTCCGAAGAATATGTGGTTATAAACAGCGAGTATACTACGTAAGATATCCCTGAAATATATAAATATGGAGAACAAAGTCAACGGCATAATCATCGTGAAAATCGGCGGGTCGACCCTTGGCCGGCATGATACCACTCTGGAGGACCTGGTCCGATTGCAGGAGCGGGGTATTCCGGTAATAGTGGTCCACGGCGGCGGTAAAATTATCACTGAGTGGCTGGGGAAACAGAGCGCCTCTACTCAGTTTGTGCAGGGAGAGAGGGTGACGGACAAGACCGGGCTTGAGGTGGCGGCCGCGGTGCTTTCCGGGCTGGTCAACAAGGAGCTGGTAGCCGCTATTTGCGCTCTGGGCGGGCGGGCCGCGGGCATAAGCGGCGTCGATGGAGCTTTACTTCAAGGAAAGATCAGAAACCCGGAACTGGGCTTCGTCGGCGACATCCATAAGGTGAATACAGCGATTTTAGAAGACCTGTTGAAGGCCGGATATATGCCGGTAGTATCTTCCATCAGTTTAAATGCCTTCGCGAAACCGGGCAGCAGCCCATTGCTGCTTAATGTCAATGCGGATATAGCGGCAGGTGAAATCGCCGCTGCGGTAAAAGCCGAGAAGCTGATATATTTAACCGACATTGCCGGTATCTGCGATAAGGCCGGACAGGTGTTATCCCGGCTGAGTTCCCGGGAAGCTGAAGACCTGATCAACTCGGGTGTAGCTACAAGCGGAATGATACCCAAGATCCGGTCCGGCATACGGGCGCTGGCCCATGGAGGATCGACCCGGATCATAGACGGCAGGCGCTCTCATGCTTTGCTCGGCGAAATCGAGGGCACAGGTGAAGGCTCCACGATTTATAAAGGAGATTAAGCGATCGTCAGGTGAGTAAAGAAAATAAAAATTAGAGGTTTAAATGACGCAGGGTAAATTGACTGCTTCCCAGGAATTAGCGCAAAAATACATGATGAAATTTATCAGCCGCATACCGGTTACCTTCGTTAAGGGCCGGGGCTTGCGTTTATGGGATGAGGAAGGAAAAGAATACCTGGACTTTGTGGGGGGCTGGGCGGTAAACAGCCTGGGTCATTGCCATGCGGTGTTGACTGAGGCTATCACTGAACAGGCTAATACGCTGGTCCATGTCTCCAACGCTTATTACACGCCTCCGCTGGCCAGACTGGCAGAGCTGCTGGTGAAAAATAGCTGCCTGGATAAAGTATTTTTCAGCAACAGCGGCGCAGAAGCCAATGAAGGAGCGGTGAAACTTGCCCGCCGCTACGGAAGTCTGAAATTAAATGGAGCTTATCAGGTTATAACGACCTTCAACTCTTTTCATGGAAGGACTCTGGCTATGACGGCGGCTACCGGACAGGCTAAATTCCAGAAAGCATACTTCCCGCTGCCGGAAGGTTTCATAAATGTCGAATATAACAGCGTCGAAGCCATTAAAAAAGCCACAACTCCCAAAACCTGTGCGGTGATGCTGGAGCCTGTGCAGGGTGAAGGAGGCGTGAACATCCCGGCGGACGACTATTTAAAGGAAGTGCGCGCCTGGTGCGATGAAAAAGGCATCCTGCTGATACTGGACGAGGTCCAGACCGGAATCGGGCGGCTGGGAAAGCTTTTCGGTTATGAGCTATACGGAATTGAGCCGGATATTATCACCCTGGCGAAAGGCATAGCCAGCGGAGTGGCGATAGGGGTGATTATGGCCAAAGACCGGGCGGCGGTCTTCGTTCCCGGGGAACACGGGACGACCTTCGGCGGAAACCCTCTGGCCTGTGCCGCAGGTTACGCTGTAACCAGTTATATTATAGCTAACAACATACCGAAAAACGCAGAGCAGAAGGGGCAATACCTGCTCTTGAAGTTGAACGACCTGAAAAAGAAATACCCCTTCATATCCGATTGTCGTGGACGCGGACTGCTGATTGCGGTAGAATTGGATAAGGACTTTGCAGAAGAAGTGATGTACGCCTGTCTGTCGAGGGGGCTGTTGATAAATTATCTTAAACCGAATGTATTACGGATAATTCCTCCGTTAATTATCAACAGCGCTGAGATTGATGAAGGAATAGGAATACTGGATGAGGCATTATCAACCATTAGTATCTGAGATGCCTCCAAAATTCAAGGAATAAAGGAAGGATGACTTTTCTAAGATACAGGATGGAGCGTTATCTCTCTCACCTGTTGAGGGGGATGAAACCGGTCAGGAGCATCAGCCGGCTGAAAAGAACGCTGTTGCTCTCTGCGGTTGCCTTTGTCCTGTTTATGGGAATATTAGCGGTCACATTTTCCGGAACAGGTGTGATCACGCAGGTGGAAGCGCGAGGCATAAACTGGTCTGAATTCGATACATCGGGATTGCCGGCGGCAGTTGTCGATGATGCCAAAAATCTGGCCGGCAATCTGCACGGTTCAAGCCGGATGGCGGACCTTTATTATAAGCAACTGCTGCTGGCCTATTCCGAGTCGATTGACCATGATTTCATCATCTTCTTCAACCCCGGGGGGTGGGGTTCCAGGAAGTTGCAGGACTCGCCGGAATGGAACAGCATTATTGACGGCATCCGGAGTGAAATAAGGGATGCCGGCTTCCGCGTGATCGTCCTGAACTATCACCGCACCTAT
>JAQULX010000501.1 GCA_028718465.1 Dehalococcoidales bacterium
CTATCCAGCTATCCGGGGGCGGTTCGAATCGCCGGTATGCTGAAAGAATGGATTGCGAAAGGGCAATTCCTGCTCTCGGAACCGGTTGCCTTGCTGCCAGGCGTCGAATCCGGCATCAAGCTCAAAACACTTGAGGAAAGGCCGTTGCCCTGAAGGAGTGATAAAAAATGAAAGTGGCGAAAAAGATAGTGCTTCATTTTACTCAACAAACCGTGGATAAACCCATTGTCAGCAGGCTCATAAGGGAATATGGGCTGGACTTCAATATATTGAAGGCGTCAATATCGCCGGGCGAAGAAGGCCTGATGGTAATGGAGTTGAGCGGCGAACAAAATGCCTATGACAAGGGAATAAAGTATCTCAGGGATTCCGGCGTGGAGATACAGGCACTCAGCCAGGACGTTTTCCGCAATGAAGAACGTTGTACGCATTGCGGCGCCTGTATTACCATGTGTCCGACCAGAGCATTCATGCTTGAACAGGATACTCGCAGGGTGATTTTCGATAACAGTAAATGCATAGTGTGTGAGCTGTGTGTCAGGGCCTGTCCTCCGCGAGCCATGGAATTGCATTTCTAAGACCATATAGTATCGTACAGGTTAAAGGTATGTATGAGGATCGTACTTACCGGCAGGTTGTTAAAGATAGTGATCTGGTCTCCTTCACCGTAACGGTGAAGGAGACCAATTTATATATACGTGCCGCAAGAGATCTTACACGGGAAGCGCTCAGGGTTGTGGAGGATTGCCGAAGGCCTTTGGAACAGTACATCCGGAATAACCCGTTATTCTTGCACAGCCTGGAACCATTGAGTGTGGAGAAGGTTGCACCGGAGATTGTGAGGATTATGGCAGATGCCGGTCAGGCTGCAGGGGTGGGACCGATGGCGGCCGTAGCCGGGGCTTTGGCAGAAGTGGTGGGAAAGGGGCTTCAACAATTTTCAGCGGAGATCATTGTTGAAAACGGTGGTGATATTTTCATATCTTCGAGGCATAAGCGCCTGATCGGTATTTATGCAGGGGAATCGCCTTTCACGGGGAAGCTGGCGCTGGAAATACGGCCGGATATAACTCCGGCGGGAGTATGTACTTCTTCAGGAACCGTGGGGCCCTCGCTGAGCCTGGGGCTGGCTGATGCGGCAATAGTCATTTCAAATTCAACTGCTCTAGCTGATGCTTCCGCAACTGCTGTATGCAATATAATCAAAGCGGATGCTGACCTGCAGGTTGCCCTTGAACGCGGGCAGCAGATTAAAGGGGTCCTGGGCATTGTCGTGATCAAGGGCGATAAAATGGGTGCCTGGGGGGACGTAAACCTGGTCAGTATCTGACTAGTAAATGCCGCAGCATTTCACTGTTATCATGATGGTAAAGGTAGCGGTGAGCCCGTCGGGATCCGATACTTCGCAGGTTACCGAGTAGGTGCCGCCCGCACCCGGGGCAATCCACTGGACCGAATCCGGTTTGCCTGGCACGCTGTTGATTGTTCCTGCATTCGCCATCCAGATATAGTCCAGCTTATCATTATCGGGATCGCTGGCTGTGCAGGCTATGTCGGCTGTCTCCCAGATGCGTATTACAGGGTCGGGATTGCGATCCTTATCCTTTTCGGTCATAGCGGGTTTGATTGTGGTGGGCATGTGTCCGGACCACTGGAATGTAATTCCCTCGATTATCGGAGGATTGTTGGGTTTTTCGGGAACAGTGACCACGAAGTCTTTGGTGGAAACCCCTCCCTTGCCATCGCTTACAACCACCTTTATCAGGTAGCTGCCGGTCTTTTCCGGTGCAGTCCATGAAACAGCGGAACCTTCGCCGCTAATGGTACCCCCGGAAGCGGTCCAGCGATACGTTATCGCATCCCCGTCGGCATCATTTGCATCGCAGGTGACCTGAGTTGTTCCCAGCGGCTGCACCTGTTGATCTGCCAGAAGGCCTGCGATTACCGGAGCATCATTGGCAGGTTCTTGCGGGGTGATGACTTCCGGTTCCGGTTTGGCAGTATTGCTGCCGTTGCAGGCGGTTGCAGCGAGGATCAAGAGTAGAGATAAAGTAAATATCAGGGCATTAATTATGTTACGTTTTGAGATCATGATTTAAATGACTCCTGTTAATCAGGGTAGGCAGCTTATATTTTATTTCGGGAAAATATCTTGTTGATCCAGAAGTGATGAGAGAAGAACGGTCCCGGATGCAGGATTATTATAATGAGCGCCAGAATGAAAAGTCCAATATCTATATACATGGACTGTATGGGCATAAGGCCGCCGAACCACTCTTCCCAGACGCCGAAACACTCGCAGGTAGGGTATTTATCCAGCCCGGTGGATATCATGTATGAGTTGTTGGCCATGAACACCAGCACCAGCGGAATGAGAAGAATGGCCAGGAACCTCGGCCATATGCCGATGATCAGCCCCAGGCCGATCAATATTTCGGCGATGGGCAGTAACCAGGGTATAAAGACCAGGCCGACGAAGCGCGCGAATTCCGGTGTCAGGATGAAGTCAGGGATGAACCTGTCCAGAAATTCCGTTTGGCCCGGGACCTGCCCCAATCCCGCCAGCTTTCCTGTGCCGGCAAAAATAAACACGGCGCCGATGATAACACAGGCTACAATGCTGATATAACTGCGGACCGTGGGCTGACTGTCATAATCATATATAGATGGCACGAAAATATCCTGATATGTTAAATACCTCTTGACTTAATCGAAATTATAATCTACACTAATGCGAGTATGCAAACCTTGGTTTCTGGTGAGTCTTAATCCGGTAACCTTTGAAATTGGGAGATCATATTGCCGGGATTAAGCTTCCCTGCATATGTTTCAAAAGTTCTTTCGCCGATAAGACCCGTCAAACCACTGGGGGCATAGTGATTATCAACAAGGAGGCATTAATGGCCCTAGCGGACAAGACCCTTACATGCGCCGAGTGCGGCAAATCTTTCGTCTTCACAATAGGCGAGCAGGAATTTTATTCCTCGAAAGGACTTCAGAACGAACCTAAGCGTTGCCCTGATTGCAGGTCTAACAGGAAGCAGGCCCGCTCAGGCGGTTCGGGGAAGTCCAGACAGATGTTCAAGGCAACCTGCGCAAGGTGTGGCACCGAATGTGAAGTACCCTTCGAGCCGAGACAAGAACGGCCGGTCT
>JAQULX010000502.1 GCA_028718465.1 Dehalococcoidales bacterium
TCTCCAGTTCTCTCGAAGCTGCTCAGCTGCGCGTTCGGTATCTTCTAGGCTTTCTACTTTTAAACTCTTTACTGGTATCCGGGAACCATTACTTTGGCCCAGTATATCAAGAATATGGACACGGTCCTCTAAAGTATGACCTATGAGGGCCTGAAGCGACTTCCGGTCTTTTTCAAGCAATCTTTGACTTTTTCTGTATGCTACGAATTCAACCGTTACTTCCGGCTCGGTTAACAAATAAGACGTACGGGTATCGAGAGCTTCAGCAAGCTTATTAAGTATATAGGGAGAGGGATTTGCTTTATCTAACTCGTACTTTGACAAAGCTTGTCTTGTAACCACACCCCCCATCTTTGCAGCCAAAGATTCGAGAGACAGGCGGCGGGCTAATCTTAGTTGCTGCATTCGTTTACCAATCATAGTTTTCTCCTTTCGACCCTTCTAGTTGACAATTATAGATAATATGCTAATATTTGTCAACCTATCTTTACTTTGACACAAAGCCCTATAACGCACTACAATCCT
The DNA here is from genome assembly GCA_028718465.1 of Dehalococcoidales bacterium. The sequence continues at coordinate 526 of JAQULX010000502.1, forward strand.
GCTAGAGAAAGGTGATGATAAATGAGAAAAGTATGTTTGGCCTTATTGGTTATTGCTATAATGACGATTTTTTCGGCTTGCTCCTCTACTCCGTCACCTACAGCCGCACAAGCAACAACGCCAACCCAAGAAATATCAACCTCCCAAGCGACTACTCCGTCCTATACACAAGATTCTAAGCCTAAGATCCAATTAACAAACGAAAACTGGCACTTGGTTTTATCTGAAGCACGAGGAGCACAAGAAGATTACATTGGGTCTGCTGTCACCTTGATAGGCAAAGTTGGACAAGTAATGGAAAGGACTGGGAGCGAAACAGCAATAGCCATCGACACAAATTTTGAAGAGATAACGATTGGCGAAAGAACTGCTGTTGCAATACATAAAGACGTAAATGTCAAAGAAGGGAACTGGGTAAAGGTTGAAGGGGTACTAGATAGCTATTGGAATACACAGAATATGATGGGTGCAGAATTGAGAGTACCCGTAGTTGTTGCAGATGATATGCTCGTCATTACTCGTTCAGAAGCCATTCCGCCAATTGTAACGGTAAATGTAGGAAAGTCTGTTACGCAACATGGTCTGTCCATCACTTTGGAAAAAGTTGAGATAGCTGATTCGGAAACTAGGGTATATATTAAAGCAACTAATGATAGTTCTAGTAAAGCAAGTCTCTATTCCTATGATGCAGTAATCGTTCAGAATCAGAATCAGATACAAATTATGCAGATGTTTGGTGAAGAGGATGTTAAAGAGCCTGATACCACTCTTATTTCTGGAACCGCGACAAGTGGTGTAATAATGTTTGAACCCCTTGATCCGAATATACATCAAGCTAAATTGGTTTGGTCTAATCCTAGAACTGAAGATTGGCAGCTAGATTTTATTGATTGGATCTGGGAATTCAGTTGGTAAAGAGTAATCTGCAGGCAAATAGGTAGCTAAATATTTAAACCGAAAACCAAATCGAAGTCTTTCCCGGTACTACCTATTGATACCTCAGCTCCACCAGACACTTTATGGCACTTTCACTCTACACATGTGCTATTTTTGTGCTACTTCTGATGACACATCGCCATTACCCCCTGCTTCAAATGGCCAGGGCATGCTGCATCGGGGTTTGTCTGTTGATAAGCCACAGCAGTTAACTGATTCATCAACCATACCGAAGAGTCCTGCTTCTTGATTCTTTCCACCACATTTTCTAGAATTGTAGTAAACTAAACCATGTTCGCAGATTGAGGTATAATGACAGACGATTCAAAAATAGCCGACGTATACGAGTTAGCCCACCGGCTGGACGAACGAGTCAAGGAGCTGAACTGCCTGTACGGCATTTCACGCCTGGCGGAAGACCGGCAATTGTCAATAGATGATTTTCTCCAACGGGTTGTCGATATCATCCCGCAATCCTGGCAGCACACGCAGTCCACCTGCGCTCGGATTCAACTCACCGATAAAGAAGTATCCACCAGTAATTTTCTCCAAACACGATGGTGTCAATTTGAAACCATCACTGTCAACGGTAAATATTTTGGGAAAATCGAAGTCTGCTATACGGCAGAAATGCCCGTGAGTGATGAAGGCCCGTTTCTGAAAGAAGAACGGCATCTCATCCGGGCTGTAGCCGAACGGCTTGGCCATATCATCGAACGAAATCTCGCTGATGCAGAACTAAAAAAATGGTACGAAGAAGAAAAGCGTCTGAGGCAGCGTCTGGAACAGGAAATCCAGTGGCGCGTGAATTTTACCCGCAATCTTATTCACGAACTCAAGACCCCGCTCACTTCTCTGGTAGCTACCAGCCAGCTTCTTTATGAAGAAGAAGCAGAAAGCAAGCTTGGCAGGCTCGCCCGCTACGTCTGGGAAGGGGCTAACAACCTGAACAATCGTATAGATGAACTTCATGATATTGTCCGTGGTGAAATGGGAAGCATCAGCTTCAATCCTAAGCCATGCTATATTGGTCAACTTCTCGATGATATTATTACGGAAACGAAACCCCTGGCGGAACAATACGATATGGAAGTTGAGATTAAGCTGCCCCTTCAACTTCCTCAGGTCTATGCTGATCCGGTACGCATCCGGCAGGTACTGTTGAATCTCTTGAACAACTCTTTCAAGTATGCAACAGAGGGCAAGAGGGTTATTATCAAGGCCTCGGTCAGAAATTCCTATGTATCTATTGAAGTACGTGACTTTGGCCCCGGAATTGGTGATCTCGAACAGGCACAGCTTTTCGATCCTGGTTACCAAGATGTCCGGCACAGTAAGCGCTCTGGTGGGCTTGGCATCGGGTTGTCGTTATGCAAAATCCTGGTTGAACTTCACGGCGGGAAAATCTGGATTTCTGACAAGGCTGGAAAGGGCACCTCGGTCATTTTTACCCTGCCGCTCCTTTCTGGGAAATCCGTTGAGGGGCAAAAAGAAAATGGTGAAGCGGTATGAAACTGTTGATTATTGAAGACGACCAAAGCATCATCGATGCAATAAAAGTCGCGCTCGAATTCCGCTGGCCGGAAGCGGAGACGGTGGCCACATTATCCGGGAAAAAGGGAAATACGCTGGTACGCAGGGAATCACCGGATATCGTTATCCTTGATCT
>JAQULX010000503.1 GCA_028718465.1 Dehalococcoidales bacterium
GATCCGTTTAATCTCACTGGCAATGATATCGGTTGCCTCATCCCAGGTAATCCTCTTAAACTTGCTCTTCCCCCGGTTCTCCGGATGCCTCTCCCCCTCAGGATCAAAGTCTACCCGCTTCAGGGGATACAGGATGCGATTGGGGGAATACACCCGGTTTTTATAGGCGGTTTGAAAGGCATAGGGCAGAGACTTCATGTGAGAATTATAGACCTTGCCCCTGGCTTCAATCTTCCAGGGCTGGATATGCTCCAGGGAATACTTCTCATCAAAGTGCAGGGGCCGGATGCGAATGATCTTACCGTTCTTCACATCCACCCTCATGGGCAGGCCCTGCCGTCCTCCCAGATTCAGTGTCTTGGTGACTGTCCTCTCCGGCTCAAAGGCCGGCTCTACTACTTCTCTGGCTTTTTCGTTAGGCAATCCGTTCCCTCCTCTAAAAAATATTGTATTCAATAGTCTCTCGATCTAAATGTATGCCTCTCTTAATTCTGATCAATAGAAAAGAATTACCAACTATTACTAAAGTCAGATTAGTAATTCTAATTAGACCTTAAACGGAACCTCTCTTGTGAATTTAACTCACATTTAAAATAATATAAGGTGATGACAGCTAGTCTGTCGCAACGAATATCGTAATTGACACATAGGTTGGATAGTTTAAGCTACTTCCTTAACAGCAACTGGTGTCCTTATAGTTTTGAAAATCTTTTAGCTGGAATCGCCCAGACTCTGGATAAGGTCCTTAAGATTAATTTCACCTTAAAGCAATCTTCTCCATAATTTATCCTTATTTATGTAGACTCGATACCAGCTTTATCTGATACATTAGCCAGGGAGACCAATGTAACAGGTCCTGCGGATATTAAAGGATAAAATTAATCAGTATTTAATGGGATTTCCTGATGTAAACTTTCCCCAACGGGATTTTATCAAACAGGAAATCTCAAAGCCCGTTCAGGCTGATTGGCCATGTAACAAGAAACCGGGATATCAGTTCTCTAATCAGGTGATGCATCGGAGCCCCGGTCAACATAGAAAATATGTTAAAAAATATCCCGAATTGCCAAGGGCTTTTAAAAGATGGAAACATGAGCACAATCAGAATTTATAAACAGGTTTTGTTTAGAAACAGCCATAAATCACATTCGATTTATTGTTTAAAAAGTGTGCTGCATAATAGTAAAAAATAACTAACCACTAAATTTTGTGGCCAGTTTTAAAATTGAGAAGATATAAATAATGACAAGAGAATTTTCCTTGTACCCATTTCGAACTACCCAAGTAATTGGGATTTTCATTAAGAATAAGTTTTACCTTACCCGGTTGATATGACCAGTTGAGGATAGAAAACTCAATTATTTTCCAATTATTCTTGAAACGTTAACCCTTAATTAGAGAGGCTTCGAGTGAGCAAAGTACACCGTAAGAGTGAGCTGGTCCCCAAAAACTGGACAGGTTGTGAAGGTGAGAAACTGCTCCTAAAATAAGAAGATCAGAAAAGGAGCAAAGAAATTGAAAACCAGCCGTCGCAAACACAGTCCGGCCTTTAAGGCCAAAGTTGCCCTGGAAGCTCTGCGGGGGGAGAAGACCCTCGCCGAGATCGCCAGTCGGTATGAAATCCACCCCAATCTCATTACCCAGTGGAAGAAGATTCTCTCCGACGAGGCCGGCGCTCTTTTCGAGAAAGACCATCCCCGGAAACCCCAGGATGAGCAAGTCCTGATCAAGAAACTGTATCAAGAGATCGGCCAACTGAAGGTGGAAAAGGATTTTTTAGAGGACAGCTTGGGTCGTATGGGCTAGGGCAACGGTGCCAGGCTATTAAGCGCAATCATAAACATCTTTCAGTGAAGAAGCAGTGTCAGCTACTGGGAGTGAACCGTTCCAGCCTGTATTATCAGCCAGTGGGACCATCTGAATCCGACCTGCAGGTGATGCAGCTGATTGACCGACAGTATCTGGAGACTCCTTTTTATGGAACCCGTAAGCTGGCAGCCTGGCTGAAAAGTAAGGGACAGACTGTTAACCGGAAACGAATCCGCCGCCTGATGCAGTTAATGGGGCTGAAAGCGATTTACCGCAGACCCAGGACCAGTAAGCCGGGATCAGGCCATAAAATCTATCCTTACCTGCTGCGGGGTCTCACCATTACCCGGTCCAATCAAGTCTGGGCAACCGATATAACTTACATTCCCATGCAGAAAGGGTTTCTGTACCTTGTAGTGATTCTGGACTGGTACAGCCGTCACATTCTGGCCTGGAGACTATCCAATACGCTGGAAAATGATTTCTGTCTGGAGGCGCTACAGGAGGCTTTGCAGAAGGGACAACCGGATATCTTCAATACCGACCAGGGCAGCCAGTTTACTTCTAAGGAGTTTATCGCTTTGTTAGAAAATCAGGGAATCCGGGTCAGTATGGATGGGGCTGGCAGCTATAACGATAATCTGTTCGTTGAGAGATTTTGGAGAACGCTGAAATACGAGGAGGTCTATCTGAAAGCCTATTCTGATGCATGGGAGGCTAGAAGGGAGATTGGCCGGTATATCCAGTTTTATAACGGGGAAAGACCCCATCAGGCCTTAGGATATCAGACTCCGGCAGAAGTGTATTATGCCGGACCTATTGCAGTGGTTAAAGAAGGTATGCTAATATCGGGGAAACCTCCCCGAAGAATCTATACCCTGGGAAGGATAGCAGGATCACACCTTAACTTAGAGTGATTCCTGTCCTAACAATGGGGTCCACCTCATTTTTAACCTTTTCTATTTCCGATTCTGGAATTATGGATGCTATCTCTTTGAAAAAATCTTTTAGCTCTGGTTCAATCCATAATTCAATTATTTGCTGATAAATCACCCTGGCTTTTTCGGAATTCTTTGAAACCACTTCAACGCACGCTACAGCATAAGCCAGAGGCAATGCCGCCGACGGCCAGCGATGGGGAGAATCTTGAAACCAGGACATATAGTTCTATACCTGCTTAATAATATTTAGACTTTTCTTTCGTTCAGTCCGTGTTGCGTCAAATGAAACTGTTACCGAACATCTCCTTATTGCGTCATAATTGGGGTTACCGAACCAGTTGCACGATTAGCCAGTTTCCATAGCTGTTCCAGGTTGGCATTAATCTGCTTTAAGAG
>JAQULX010000504.1 GCA_028718465.1 Dehalococcoidales bacterium
AAAGAAATCAATCATGAACAGTATAACGTATCAGTTGGAATCAAGAAGCAAGAGCCTTTCACCGTGAAGTTCCCCGAAGACTTCGAAGGCCCCCTGGGTCTCTGTGTTGTTATCCCGCAGCGTTCTACAATGATTACCACGCTATGGGTAGGTACAAACCGTGGGGGTAATGCCGGTCCCTGGCCTGAAATAAAGACCTGCCCATATTACCTGACGGAAGAAGGAAGTCTGAAACTAGCCGAGGAATTCGTTCGCAATAGCCCCACGTTCAGGTTCGATGGCAACCAGGTGACCCTGGAACTGGTAGAGACTCTTTATCCTGAAATTGAGAATGCCTGGCAATTTGTTTTCCGTTTTGAAAGCGCCCATGCCGGATATGGCGACCGGACCGGGCAGATGCTGGCCCAGGTAATCACCCCACATGAAGCAGTCATCACGGTGGAGGGAGGCGAAGTTAAGAATGCCGTCATGGATGAAAAGTGGGATATGATATCCCAATCCACTGTTGAGAACCATGAGGCTATGGGTCAGATTAATGAAGTAAACAGCTAGCTTGCTGAGAGAGGTACGGTAACTGTTGCAACTGTTGAAGAAGCCTCTCGGCTTGCAGGATTTTCGGTGGTCATGCCAGGGAATTTCTTATCAGCTAGCGGCGGAACTGAGGGATCCGATTGATGAGCAGATAATGGAAAGTATTGCATATTCGATAAGAAATGGGTAAAAATTTTATTGTGAAAATTTTCGAATAAGATCCGGGGTAATACAAATGGCGATAAGAAAATTATCAGTTATTATCGTGTTTTTACTGTTGTTTTTGCCGGCTGTGTTGTTTTCCGCCTGCTCACCTTCCTCCTCCAAAGTTGAGCCTGCTGGACCAATTACCAAAACACCAGATGAAATGGTGCTAAAAATTACCGACCTGCAAGGTGCCGGGTGGGAAAGGAAAGAGATGTTACCGGTACCGGAACATGGGGCTGAATATGCCTACCAGGTAAGATTTGGCAGGAATGAATCAGCCAATACCACATCCAGCGAAGAGACGGTATTCTGCAAGGTTGCTCTGTACTACAATGAGGCTGAAGCCCATTCGGCATTCATTACGCTTCGCTCTAACTATATAAATGATACCGGCGATGAGCCGGAGGAACCTTCATTAAATATAGGCGACGAGTCTTTTATTGATACCAGGCCTGTCATCAATGGGACGAGTTTGCTTTTCAGGAAAGCAAATGTAAACGTCTGGCTAAGTGTAAATCATGAATACAAGGAAGATATTGAAACACTCGCCGGGATAGTCGAGGAAAGAATAATCGATGGATCGTTGTTAAACGAAAAATAACTTTCCGGAGGTGCACAAATGAAATTTGCGATAACAGAGACACTACTCGGGGCAATTATCACAGCTTTCGCGGGGATCCTGGGAATCTGGTATCTGCCTGCGCAATACTCGCTTCGTCTGGCTAGCGCCGACAATATGCCCAGAATGGTATTCTTCAATCCGGGCTCTGAAACATTCGCTGCCCATTATCTGGTCATAGGGGTGATCGTTCTTGGATTGTGCGTGTTTGCATGCGGAATATTCCGGATAATCAAGGCAAGGAAAGAAGATATCATTCATGAAAGGGTGCACTAGTCTGTTGGTGCACCTTCTTCTTTTCTGACTTTTACCCTGATAATAATCTCGCTATTAGCTGTTATTTCGACCTTGTCACCAGGCTTTAGTTGATAATACCTCACCCATGCTTTGGGGAGGGTGACAGCAAATCCGCCCTCCCCAATTTTAAACAAGCTTCTCTCCACCTGTATCGGCATTATCTTAACCTTTCAAACATCGCTTCGTTCCAGCGGCGCCACTTTCTATCCTGGACAGCGGCATAGTTCTCGACTGCCTTTTCCGAAGCCTTTCTCTGCCAGGGCTGAAGCCCCTGCCACTTCGCCTCCGGTTGATCCGCGCCAATGCCGGCAGTTAAAAGCTTACCCATGCTCTCTTTTCCGGCAGGCACCATTTGACTTAGCTCATAACCCATCCGCAGGAGAGCAGCCAGTAGCAACAAACCCATCCAGTTTAGAGGCGGCTGGTTATTCATATATCTCCACACTGAACCCCATTGATTGGAAGCCCCGCGAGACCATGTCTGCCCAGCCTTCGATAGCATCCTGGATTACTGCCTCGACCTGCTCATCATCCGAATGACCGACATCAAGTTGGATTCCTCGCTGCCTTTTCTTGATGGTCACTGTAACACGGGCAAGCGCTTCCTTCCTTTCAGGAGGCGCCTGGGCCACCTGCTGGGCAACCATATTGAATAGCATCTCGCGGGCCTGTGGGGTTGATAGCATTTTCTGCATCTGGTCAAACATCTTATTCCTCCTCTGCTTCGTTTAGCTTATGATGTTTAATTGCCGGTGGCTGCCAGGCCGGCTGTGTTCCGGCTGGTGCTGCACCGGGCCCCATGCCGGGCATAGCCACGCCGAACATCTGGGCCATCTGCTGCATGGACTGCATCATGCCCAGGAGCTGGCTGAGCGGGTCATCTCTCTTACCGCTCAGTTCCTGCCGAATCTGGTTTATCGAGTCAGTTATCCGGGCATTGTTCTGAGAAATCACCTGTGAAAGCTGAGTGGCCGTCTCGTAGGCTGCCCGGTCGGCGATCTCTTCACTTGAGGCCTTTGCCCGGGCAGCAGCGGCATCCTGCTCCTCCCTGGTCTCTTTCATCAGCTTGAGTATCGGCTCGATGAGTTTGGCATCGGCCTCAGCCTGCATGCGCACCATCTCGATATCGTCGCGGTTCATCTTCTGGGCCGCCCGCAGGAGCAGCATACCTTCCAGCCTCAGGTGCCAGTCGTTGCTGCCATTGGCCAGGCGCTGCATGATGGACTCAGGTGTGATAATCTCGGTTCCCTTGACAGTGACCGGTAACCCGGGCTCGCCGCCGCTTTCGGCGGGTTTCCCTTCAGGTTCGATGAATTCGGCAGCTACCTGGTCAACAGTCCGGCGGGCATAGCCAAATTGATCTTTCACCTGCTTTGGGGTATACCCCTGCCTCATAAGATTACGAATACTCTCCATAACTCCGGGGTCCGCGGCGGAATTATCTGGTTGCTCTTCTTCCGGCGGCTTCTCAGGTAATTCCTCCGATGTATT
>JAQULX010000505.1 GCA_028718465.1 Dehalococcoidales bacterium
CAACGAGCAGCCCTGGCAATTTATCGTGATAAAGGATCATAGTACCCTTGACCGGGTGCCTGACTTCCATCCGCATGCTCATATGCTTAAACAGGCAGCCCTGGCTATACTTGTCTGCGAGGATCCGTCTCTGGAGGTGTATAAGGGCTGCGGCCAGCTTGACTGTGCCAATGCAACCGAGAATATATTGCTGGCCGCTCATGCCCTGGGACTTGGTGCAGTCTGGTTGGGCATTTACCCTGTGGAAGAGCGTATCAATGGGATGAGGAAATTACTGGGTATGCCGTCCAGCGTGATTCCAATTTCGCTGGTATCGATCGGCTACACTGACGAGAAATTACGGATTGAGGACAGGTATAAACCGGAGCGCGTTCATTACGGCCGCTGGATGGGCACTAAAGAAAAGAAAAGAGGGCAATAGTACTGCACAATTTGATGGATGGGTCGGGTTGTTAATGCCGTGTTCCAGTTAGTATAATATAGATTCTTGCGGGCCTGTAGCTCAATTGGGAGAGCGCCTGATTTGCATTCAGGAGGTCAGGGGTTCGAATCCCCTCAGGTCCACCAATTCGATTTAGCTTCCTATGTTTTCTCACTTTTTCTCTCCCTTTTATTTTTATTGTTAAGCAAATGCTTAACAGTTTTGTATCTAATTACGTTCAGGAATTTTGCTTAACGGTTTTCGACCCACTCCAAATTTCTTTTTCTTATAATCTAAACTCAATACTACCCAATCATGCCCCAGCTTCTTACCTTTGATATCACCACTCTTAAGTAGCCGTCTCACCTGACTTGGGTCCAATCCTAACCTCTCCCCAGCTTCATTGACACTATATATATTTGCCATGGATTTATTATACCCGATAACGGGAATAAATGTCAATATTGATACTATCAGATTTTTTGGATTTACTTGATTGGATGATACGCTGAGAATTATACTGATACGAAGGTGGAGTGATATTTTGACGGAACAAAAACAGTTCCCTATAGACTGGCGGAGAATCTATGCCCTTCCATATAATCCATACTTCAAAGATGATGTTAAACAGATGCGCTCTTATCTGGAATTACCTGAAGATGGAATCAGTGATAATCAACAAGCTTGGACATGGCTAGAGAAGAATTTAACCGACAAACGACCAAAGCCCTGGTTTCTACCAAAGCCCACACCATCAGACGAGAAACTTTGGAAGTCTGAAATACCAATATGGAAAGTCGCCATTTACTTGATTGCTAGGTATGGCCTACCTTTCAGAATGCGAAGTAACATTGGGCTTTATGTTGTTACCAACAATGTAAGATTTCTTATCAACTGGAGAGGGCTTGATGTTGATTTTGCTATCAATATGAAAGCTGCCAAGCTACAACTCGTTATCACTGTAGATGGCGTTGACGAATGGACTATGGAGGAGCAATGGCATGAGGTGTGGGAATATTGGGTGAAGCCTCTTAAACGCAGTCTCGGAGAGCCTGCTCCTGCTAACAAAAGACCGGGGTATGGTAAGGCACTTCAAGAACGCATTAAACGCTATTCTGAGTGGTATCAGCTTTCCGAGTTAGACGGTTTGGGACCGGCAGAAGCTCTTGAAAAATGGGAAGGGCAACAATCACACTTGGATTACGTGAAACACCGAAAATCAGGAAAACACTATGACGTAAGCACAGTAACCAAAGCCATTGAAGAGTTCAGAAAATTAATTACACCTATTCCCTCCTAATTGCAGGGAAATATAGCCACCATCTATTTTTCACTGAAATTTAGTACCTGCCTTTAATTCATAGATACGCTACTGCCCTTCTGATAAGCTTACCTTAGTATCAAAAATATTTCAGAAAGGAGTAGAACCATGCCTAATATAGATCCCGCATACATCAAAAAATTGGATGACAAAGCATTTCAATTACTGCCACACGAATATGTTTATGACGCACAGAGGCAGATAACTGGTCTGGTATTGTGGGATGAAGACCAGGGCTGGACTTACGAACAATTCAAATGGGAACTTGATCTCCACCTTGATAATGAAGATGAAAAGGCAATCCTAAAGCTGGGCAGAGAATTGGAGAGGTTAGATAAGTTGATAGACCTTGTTGTGGATATAAGCGAATTCCCTGAACCTGATTGGATTGTTGAAGGTATAGTTGTAAGAAATGGGCTGACTTTGCTTTATGGAGACTCTGGGGCTGGGAAAACTACGTTCTGCTTGTATTTGGTTGATGCAGTGCAACACGGAAAAGATTTGTTTGGACTGAAATGTAAAATTGGCAATCCCATGTTTATTGAGAATGATGAATCACCAGAATTATTGAAAAGCCTCAGAGATATAGTTGGGCTACCTAAAATACTACCTGTTGCCAAAGCACAGATTGTCTGGGACACAAACAACAAGAATTTCAATAAGGAATTCAGCGACATACTCTACTACTATAAGCCAGATGTTGTGATAATTGACGCTTATACCTCATTGGGGATACCAGATATTACGAGACCGGAATCGGGCTTGGTTTTAGATGAAATGAGACGGTTGGCGAGGAAGTATGAGTGTGCATTCGTTATAATCCATCATGTCAATAAATCGGGAGAACAGATTGGGTCCAGCCTTCACAAGGCAAAGATGGATTCTATGGTGTCACTTACCAACGATAACAATATTGTCACCTTAATCCAGGAGAAAGTTAGAGGCACAAAATTCGGTGAAAAGCTCATTAACTTTGACCCAATTACACTGAAAATGACGGACGCCAAAATGACTATTAAGCAAAGGGTTAAACTGCTCAAGGCACAAGGGTTGACTTTGAAGGATATTCAGTCAATGCTGTCATATAAGAAAGACACTATTCGAAAAGCTTTCAACAGCCCATAGATGAATACGGATATATCTACGTAGGATTATAGACCTATATATAGGTCTAAGAGTGTAAATGTGAAATCCTACAGGACTGAGAAAATGAGTCCGCTAGGATTAGGATTGTCGTAGGATTCCTTTCGAAGCTAAAAGGATTTCAGCAGGATTTTAAGGAGACACGGAAGATATGAGGGCTATTACGTCTGCCCAAAGTGGTAGAATGAGATCATGGATTTGTTTTCTAGCCCCCCTTCCAATTATTGGCAGTGGTTCGGTATCATCGGTGGTGGCAT
>JAQULX010000506.1 GCA_028718465.1 Dehalococcoidales bacterium
GGGGCTTTAATGGGGTTATAACGAGGAAATTTGGGTCTGAAAAATATTATCAAGCCGTTTTTTCTTGCCTGGAAGGGGATCTAACCATAAAAATTAAAGGTCTACCAAATTTGATGGTGGATTTTGGTGATGGCTAGTGTAAAAGTACGACCTACCGAATTAAAGAAACTGAAACAGAAAGGATCCAAAGTTATAGGCTACGTCCCTAATGGCTACATGCCGGAAGAACTAGTATACGCTTGTGGTGCGATACCTTTAGGCCTCATTCGTGGTGGCGATCACGAGACAGTGATAGCTTCCGAGACATATTTTTTCCGTTTTCTTGACACATTTTGTCGTTCTCAGATTGGATATAGATCACTTGGAAAAGAAACTTCCTATCAATTGCCTGACTTGATCGTTGTACCAATTACGGATAGGAATATAACCACTATAGCTGATAGCTGGGAACTTTATACTGATGTGGCAGTATTCAGGTTCGGTGTTCCCAGATATATAGGTGTAGAGCATGGGCTGGAATATTATATTGATGGATTAAAATTACTTAAACAGAAGCTGGAAGAAATAACAGGAACGGAAATAACTAGTGAGCGGTTGAAAGAAGAGATTAAGCTATCTAATAGAATTAACCAGCTATTGAATGAAATAAGCTTCACCCGAATATTTCAGCCTCCACTTATAAGTGGTAAAGACTTCATCAGATTAAATCACGCGAGTTATTATGCTGATAGGCACGTTCTGTTATCCACACTGGAATCAATTTCTGATGATATAAAAAAGAGCACCTACTCTCTAGACGCGGGGCCGAGGATTATGTTCGTAGGTTCGACCTTAGCTGACGGGGACTATAAAGTAGTTGATTTACTAGAGAGGTTTGGAGATAACATTGTTATCGAGGAATTCAGCGAAGGAATAAGGCAGTATCAGTGGCAAATAGAGACCAGCGGCGACCCGATAAGAAATCTGGCCGACGCCTATCTGGAGAAGAGAATTCCTCCTGCACTTTTCCATAATGTCATAAATGAAAGATTTGACTATCTGATAAAGTTGATAAAAGAATTCCAGGTTAATGGCGTGGTCTGGTATTCACTGATGTATCGAGATTGCTATGATCGTGAGGGATTACTTTTCTCGCAGGTATTGGAAAAAGACGTGGGGATTCCCTTACTGAAAATCAGTTCCGACTATGATGCTGCTGAAACAGGGCAAATGCACACTAGTATTGAGACATTCATCGAAATGGTAAAGCAGAGGAGGTAGACATGTATTCAGGTTTGTTAAAGCTTTGCGGCTTTAGCCCGGAAGAAACAGAGAAAGAGCTCCCAAGATTAAAAAGGGCATTTGATATTTGGAGAATAACGGCTGACGATGTTAAGCAAGCTGAAGAAAGAATAGAACGATTTTTCGGCTCGGAACTAAAGGGTATGCGTAAAATACGGGGAATCTGGCTGAAAGAGTTTGTGGATATGACGCTGGCAAAAATGGAAGGGAAAAAAGTGGTCTACTCTTCTTATCCGGCCATAGGCCAGATTACCAGTGCTATGGCAATTATGTCTAAAAAAGTTTACTGTGCTGTGCCCGAACCGATAATTATGATCGTAATGGGGCAATACTTTGGGAAATTAGGACCAATATTGGAACGGGCGGAAAAGTCCTGGCTGCCACCAGGACAGGCTCATTGTCCCTATTTACAATCACGGTTGGCCAGTATACTAGACGGCATGATAGCCATGCCTGATTTATTAACGACAGTAGGTGTCACATGCGAGCAAGCAGGCAAGACTGATGAGATTATACAATATCTTAAAGGTGTGCCCATAGTACATATAGATAGCTGTCTGGATGAGATGGGAGCAAGCTGGCCATATCCTGACCCGCGGCGTGTCCGGTATCTTGCCCAGGAATTGAAAAATGTTTCCAAGGTAGTAAGGGATGTCATCGGTTTAGAGTTGACTGAGGAAACAATAGATGATGGCGTCAGAGAGTGGTCCAAACTCAGGACTGCATTTGATGAATTACAGGAACTCCGAGGAAAAACCGATCCCTTGCCTTTAAGCGAAAAAGAGTGGCAAAACGTTTTTGAAGTCGTTACACTGTGTTCAGGTAGAGCAGTAAGAGAAGGTGTTGAAGCCGTTACCACTTTATATAAAGAAGTGAAAAAGCGGGTTGACGAAGGCATAGGAGTTCTGGAAAAGGGAGCACCCCGGGTAATTAACTTATTTGCTCATGCCAGCGACCCGGCAGTAACCGAGGTGATTGAGAAGGCAGGTTTAGCTTCAGTAGTTAATGGATGCACTCCGTCAGCAAATAATTTACCTGGGAAATATGAATTCGTCTGGGAGCAAATTGCTGTCAAAACTTTAAGTGGGGGGTCACGTGCTTCAGCCACTTTGTGGATACGACAGCTTAAAGAATACTGTCAGGAATGGAACGTAGATGGACTGATTATAGCAGCATTGGTTAAATGCCGTTTTCATAATATCTACCCACGAAAGGCTAAAGAAGTTATAGAAAAGGAATTAGGTATCCCGGTACTGGCTATTGAATTCGATAATCTGGACAGCCGGGAATATTCCGCCGAATACTTCAGGTCCAGAGTAGAACCGTTTGCCGAGATGTTAAAAAACAAGAAGAAAATGACTTTAAGGAGCTAATGTTCCATTTAAGAACCTGCGGCAGATTTTTACCACTGGATATAGCCGCAATATAATCCCCTTTGCCAATAAGACCCTGACCGAGATCACGTGCCATGCCCGAGGAGCCAATTTCCTCGTTACTCAAGCCGGGACTGTCATTGATATCGGCTGTCAGGATAGTAACGCCATCCAACCGTTTGAGAGGGTATCTCAATCTATCAGGGTGATAATATATTATGTTAATTCCAAACACCTGGGGCAGAGTCTTACCTGTCAACAGGGATGATACTCATCGCCCTCCACTTTAATAAGTTTTCTACCTTTAATATATACTTAGAATCCAGAGCAGCCCCCGTGACATCCTGGAACCACTGACCAGTCTCCATCCCGGTTACTTCTATGGCAGCTTCTATTGCTGTGTGATTTCCCTAAATATTATTTATTGCTGATTATAGAAATAGATTTAGATTGATAACCTCTCCCCTGGAGGCATCTTTCTGCATTT
>JAQULX010000507.1 GCA_028718465.1 Dehalococcoidales bacterium
ATCTATTAAATATAGATCATAATCATTATCGGAAGAGCCCCAGGTATCATTCCAGCTTAAAACAGCAATTATAGTCTGCCCTTCTGAAACTGTGATAGGATTAAGCTCAGCAATACCGGAATAGTTGTGCGCGCCATCCTCATCCGGGTCAGAGAAATTGCCGCCCCAGTGGGTGTCAGCGTGGTTTCCGGCAGCATTTACCCACAAAATACCGGCCTCAATGGCCTGATCGACAACCTCATTAATAGGACCGGTCCCGTCGCCCGGCCCCAACCCCGGCCACCCGATCGACGAGGAAATAACATCCACATCCTGGCCGATCAGCCAGTCCACCGCAGGACCAAACTCACTATCGTACTGGCAGCCGGCGAAATAGTACGTGGCGCCCGGGGCGATATCATAGATGATTTCGGCGCAGCCGGCGCCATGAAATGATGTGCCTGGTCCGCCCAAACTGGGAGCCCACCGGGTAGAGATATCAGCCGGCAGCTCACCCTGGGACTGGAGACTTTGATAGCCAAAAAAGCCGCCGTCTATGATTCCGACCTTGACCCCGCTGCCGTCAACTCCTGCGACCTGCCATTCATCAGCGTTGATCAGGCCTACACCTTCACTGGTAACATCGCACTGAACAGCCTGATAAGGCAGGCGGACAAAACTGACGCTCTCATTGGCGGCCAGCCCGGCTAACTCGGATACCGGTACATTGACCTGGATCAGCCCTCGATATTCGGTCTCAACTTCCCCGGCCTGACTGGCAATTTCCTCAGCTTCATCTTCCCGGCCCGGAACGCTCTCAACTACTACTCGGATAAAAGTCTCTCCGGAAAGAGGTTCTTCGTCAACAGCAAAGGCGGAGAATGCCGACTTCGGATTATCAATCAGGCGGTTTAAAGACGAGTCAAGCTTTGCATTGCCCTTTTTCGAATATGTGAGGTGATATCCAAAATCACCGGCAGACTCCTGTTTTCCGTCCTCCGGCTCCTGTATCTTCGCAATCTCCCCGGATAACTCCTCGCCGGCTGCGGCCGGTGAAGGCAGGGCAATAATGCTCATCGATATGACAAGAGTAAGTATAACCAGAAATACCCGGGAAACCGATTTGATCATGATATACTCCTGGCGTTATTTTCTGTGCCCGCACAGGCGAAATTGGCGAGGTAAAAGACCGGGGCTGGAGAGTCTTATACCGGATATGCTTTAGATCACTATACTACTATTTATCAGCAAGGGAAAGGCCCATGGATTAAGGTTGAGTAATCGGAAGCAAGCTCCAGGCTGCTTAAAAAGATTAAGACTGTCATCCGGCGGATATCCCGGACTCAGACCAGCGGACTTATTTAGGGGGCAGCTCGAGTATGCTGACGATCCGGTCCTTATTGACCGCCAGAAAATCAAATTTGGGCAGGTCAGGCCACAGCGCAAACACCATGGTAGCCCTGGTAACCGGTATATACATCTGATCCAGGTCCAGCAAGGAGATCGATTCCTGGTCCTGGCCGATATATACCTGACCGGTTACGCAAAGATTCCGCATCATGATATTCACCCATGCCGCCTTTTTCCGCTGGAACGATAGATACGAAAAAGGCTTGGATGGGGGCAATTCACCGGCGGTGATTCTACTTTCGGCAATTACCAGAGTGCTGTTCTTGTTAAGAAGACAGTTGGCTGTAGCGTCTTTTTTCTTGCCGTCCAGGGTATAAACCTCGACATCATTCAGGAACAGGAACTCACCGGCTGATTCGCGTTTATCTTCGACTGAACCATGATTTAAAACATCCAGGAAGCGCTCCTCAACCGAATGGACGATGTATCCTTTGTACATATTTTCATAAGTATAAGCTGTCACATAAGTACATCGGGGCGCCCCCACCAGATCAGAGATGGATTTTATCTGGTCATTATCTTTTATCATTCTTTGCTCCAGTTGATACTGATATCAGTCGACAAGCGTTCTTAAGGACCGGTTTATCGGGCAGGCCGATTTTCCGGCCGGTAATACGCAATTCATTTATTCCAGGCCGGGATACTCTATTCTTGCGCGCTAAGACAGCCTGGCGCAATAAGTAAAAAGTAACAGGCAGCAGGTAAATTGGTACTGCCTAAAAATAGACCATCTGTACCAGGTAAATCAGGAGTGCGATATACAGGACGGATAAAAGCTGGCTGGCTAACGCAAAGCGGCTATCGGACTTCCTGCAGCTGTAGCTGCCGACGACTATCCCGGCGAAGGCGAATACAGCGCTCAGCCCGAGCAGGGTCAAAAACACAACGATATTGAGTTCGCTGAAGGAATCCAGAACGCTGAAAGATAACAGGACGGCCAGGATAAGCGCCGCAAGGCAGGAGCATATCAGGGCAGCCGTTCCTGAAATCGAACGCGCTTTTTCCGGCGCCCCGGAGGCCGACCCGGTCTTATTTAACAATTCCGCCATATCTAACCTGCCGCTAAAGCAGTACCTTAATTATAGCTTACGGCCTGTCGAAGTCAACCCTCGGTTGGAAGATGAAACCGGCGGTTGCCAGAGAAGCTTTCTCCGTTACAAAATCATGTCCAAATCACGGAGCATCCTGGTACAATCACTGTTAATGATTGAGCGAGATATTTCAACATTTTTTGATAATCTCTTGATAGACCATGATAATAAGAAGCCGCGTACAGAATAACCCGCCAGTATGTGTTAACAAATAAAAACAGCCCCCAGGTGTTTATTGCCTGGAGGGCTATTAGATTCATGTTCTGGAGCCAGCGAAGGGATTCGAACCCCCGACCCGCGCTTTACGAAAGCGCTGCTCTGCCAACTGAGCTACGCTGGCGCATTATACACTCTATCCTGATCAATTATCGAACAGCTTTCGCCGGAAGTCAACGGTTTACGATCCTGGCTTCATAACCCAGGCGGGTTAATTCGCTTACCACCTGGCGGGCATCTTCCGTTTCCAGGTGGACTACCAGATTGTTCTTTTTATTGTTAGGCGAATAGATTGCCCAGATTACCTTAATCTCAACACCCAGCCGGTTTATGGCTGCGATAATAGCTTCCGCATTCTCCCCGCCGCCTCCCCCCACGACCACTACCCTGCTGCCTGGTTCATCAATTCCCAGAGTAGGATTTACAACTCCATAAAAGATATC
>JAQULX010000508.1 GCA_028718465.1 Dehalococcoidales bacterium
TTTGGCTTTGAAGTCCGGGCGGTACTTTTTGCGTGTGGTTTTCATTTCTTTGCTCCTTTTCTTTTCTTATTTTAGGAGCAGTTCACCACCTTAACAACTTGTCCAGTTTTTGGGGTCCACCATAAATTGCTCTTTTGAAAGCTTCATATTTTGTTCTGTTTTTCTTATCCTGTAAAAGGAAATATGTGATACTGTTTTTAGATCGAGATTCAATTTCTGGGTAAGCGCCTCTCAAATTACCTTCATAATGTTGGACAACATTTATTAAAACATTTTATTTTGAGAAATGGTGGGAGAAGATTCTTCGTTAGGTTTATTGTTGTCAAGTTCATAGGCAGCATCAACCGGGAGATTGGGTTGATTAGCGGCTGCTTCCGCCAACTGATCACACCATTCATTCTCAGTTTTGAAATCATGCCCTTTTATCCATTTAAATTCCACGTTATGTTGCTCGCATAGTTGGAGTAATCTATCCCACAAATCCGGATTTATCGCCTTATCCTTTTTATTCCTTTTCCAGTTATTAGCCTTCCATTTCTTCGCCCAACCCTGCATTATGGAATCCACTAAATACTGGGAATCAGAATAGATAACAACATTTGATCTATTTTTAAGTGTCTCAAGAGCGACTATCGCCGCCAATATTTCCATTCTATTGTTAGTAGTGAGTTTGAAGCCTCCAGATTTCACTTTTGTTTGTCCATTACATTTAAAAACAATTCCATAACCCCCAGGTCCAGGATTTCCAAGACATGCTCCATCGGTCCATATCTCCAAGTTTCCACCGGCAAGCCAGTCGGCATCAATGTTCGTCTGAGTTAACGTACTTCTAGAGGTTGCCAGAAGTTCCTGGGGAAGCTGCGGAATCTCTGGCATCTGATTATCCTCAACAAGGTCATAGAATCGCTTTACCAGTTCCAAAGCTTTTGTTCGCTCTTTAACGTCGATAATCCATTCTTTTTTCTCCGGATCCCACTTCTTGGCCTTGATCGAATTTTTGAGTTCGGCAACGAACGAGGCATTATACGGAGTCTTAAGACACATTTCTTGTCCTAAATATCTAACGTGTGCAATCATATTCATCATTTCAAATCCTTATAAACGATCTTCTGCATTTTTCCATCTATTTGTGTCAGTTAACTTGTCCATCCAATTTTTCTTTTGAGAGTCTTTTCTTTAGTGTTAATTGAATCTCAGATCAACAGCGAATAATTGACTCTTTATTTTGTTACTGTGAAGGCAATTGTATTGTTGCACCCAGTGTTTCCGTCGCTATAATTAGAGCACCCCCAGAAAGCACCTTGATTTTTACTATTCCTCTTCACAATCATGTACCCATCTTTACATTTCGGGCATTTAAATATATCTTGTAAATATTTATTATCATTAGTCATAAAATCGCAGATTTCGGACTCATTGGTACATATAAAGAGATTCAACCCATAATTTTTGTTAAACTCATATTTTAAAGGAAAACCGCAAATAGGACACTTGAGCTTGAATAAATCGACTATGCCCAGATTTAAATCATCTGGATAAGGGAGCTTGTAATCCTTAATAAGTTCGACCAAGAACCTGGAAGGCCTTCTCTTAGGAACGATAATATAAACCCGGTTTTTTGTTCGTGTTAGCGCCACATAAAATAAACGCCTTTCTTCAGCAAAGGGCATACTCGAATCTTCAATGGTGACTAACTTGATAATCGGATCATTTTCAATCTGGCTCGGAAACCCCAGACGGCTTTCAATCATATTTAAAATAATGACATTATCATACCCCAGTCCTTTAGAGGTATGAACTGTCATGAATGAAAGATTGGCTTTCGGATATTTTTTACTAAGTACCTGGTTATTATATCCCTCACAAAACTCACCGGTTGATTGAAACTTATACATATCAAAATTATATCTGGCCTGCCCCCAACAGTGATACCAGTTGTTAACTCGTAGCCGTTGTCAAAATAGCCTCAGGAGCTGGCGGACGGTAATTCTTGGCACTATGTGGACGTACCTGATTATAATGCCTTCTCCATTGCTCTATCAATACCTTAGCTTCTTCCAGCGTTGTAAATATCTCCCTGCCAAGCAGTTCATCTCGCATTTTCCCATTAAAGGATTCAATGTAGCCATTCTCCCAGGGACTGCCTTTTTCAATAAATAGCGTCTTCACTCCCAGATGGTTTAACCATTTTCTCACGGCTTTCGCTGTAAATTCCGGACCGTTATCTGACCGGATATGCTCCGGGATACCTCTAAATATGAAAAGCTTAAATAACTCATCCAGCACATCCTGAGCTCTGATCTTACGTGCGACCCTGACCGCCAGACATACCCGGGTAAATTCATCAATGATATTCAATATTCGGAATGCTCGACCGTTAGTCGTTCTCTCCACCATGAAATCATAACTCCAGACGTGATCCGGATGCTCTGGTCTTAGCCGGATACAGGACCCATCACTGAGCCATAACCGGCTCCGTTTAGGTTGTTTCTGAGGTACCTTTAGTCCTTCCCTTCTCCAAATCCTTTCCACTCTCTTATGATTGACTTTCCATCCCCTCTCAGAACTATTTAACAAAGCCGTAATCCGGCGATAGCCATACCGGCCGTATTTTGTTGCCAGGGCTATGATATCCTCGGTTAGCTGTTTCTCATCCGAGGCTGGAGAAGGCTGACGCCGCTGGGTTGTCCTGGCTTGATCAAGTACCTTACAGACCCGTCTTTGGGAGTAGGGTAAGTGCTCCAAGATATGGTCCACTACCTGATGCCTCTTAGACGGGCTTAGAAGTTTCCCCTTGCCGCTTCTTTCAGAATCGAATTATCGACTGATAAATCAGCCACCAGTCTCTTGAGACGGGAATTCTCGACCTCTAATTCTTTCAGCCTCTTGGCCTGTTCCACCTGCATCCCGCCATATTCTTTTCTCCAGCGGTAATAAGTGTAGTCACTGACTCCAATCTTCTTGCAGACAATACTAATGGTGTTGCCCTGGCTGAGCAGGACTTCAGCCTCGCGCAGCTTGGTGATGATTTGTTCCGGCGTATAACCTTTTCTGACCATTTTCTTCCCCCCTTTACGATATTATAGTTGGTATCGTTTCCGGGGGGCAGGTCAGTGCTTTCAATCGTC
>JAQULX010000509.1 GCA_028718465.1 Dehalococcoidales bacterium
TTATAACCTGTCTGGTGCCGGCATTATTCATCGCCGGCGCTATCGCGGCCTTCGTTTCACAGGCGGCTATTCTTAAGTATTTTGGTCCTAAGGCGAATAAAGCGATGTCGTATAGCGTAGCCTCGGTTTCGGGCGCTGTGCTGGCTGTGTGCTCCTGTACTGTTTTACCCCTCTTTGCCGGTATCTACAAGAGAGGGGCAGGGATTGGCCCGGCAATTGCCTTCCTATTCTCGGGACCGGCCATCAACGTTCTTGCCATTACGTATTCAGCCAAGCTGCTCGGATATGACATCGGGATAGGCCGTGCGATTGGCGCTATCGTATTCTCGGTAGTCGTCGGGCTGATTATGGCGCTTATCTACCGTAAAGATCAAACTAAACCCGATGCACAGGCTTTTGACATGCTCGCCGCCGACCCTGCCGGTAAGAGTATCTGGCAGCAAATTCTCTTTATTGGGTCTTTGGTGGGAGTACTGGTCTTCGCGGCATCCAAGAACTGGATTGTGATGGGTATTTTCCTGGCGGTTGTAGCCGTAATCCTGTGGCGCTGGTTTACTAAAGGAGAGATAGCGCAGTGGCTGAAAGAGACGCTGCACTTTACCCGTCTTATCATACCCTGGCTGCTGCTGGGTGTATTTGTGGCTGGTATTCTGACAGTGGTTATCCCGCCGGAGATGGTGGCAAAATATGTTGGCGGTAATACCATCTCCGCCAATTTCATCGCTTCTTTCGCCGGTGCTCTGATGTATTTTGCTACCCTTACCGAAGTGCCCATCGTAAAAGCTTTCATGGAACTCGGTATGGGCAAAGGCCCTGCCCTGTCATTGCTTTTAGCTGGCCCGTCCCTCTCGCTTCCTGCCATGTTCACGATAACTAAAATTATTGGTTTTAAAAAGATGATTACCTATGTTGGAATAGTGGTCGTCATGGCTACTATTACTGGTTATATTTTCGGGTTAATAACTCAATAAATCATTAAAAACAGGAGAAAGAAAATGAAAATCAAAGTTCTAGGTCCAGGATGCGCTAAATGCCACCAGCTTGAGCAGACAACGCAAGAGGTAGTCAAGGAACTCGGCATCGATGCCGAAATCGAGTATGTTAAAGACATTACGAAGATAATGGAATATCCTATTCTGACCACACCCGGGCTGGTAATAGACGAAAAGCTGGTCGTCTCCGGGCGTGTACCTTCCAAAGCAGAGGTGAACACTTACATTACCAGCGCTATGGCTAACGAGGATAAAGCATAACGGAGATAAAATATGAGTGAATCACAGCAGTCCACGTGTGAGTGTAAGGCCGAGGACATTATTTTACTCCCCTGTTCCGGAGGCTCAAATTGTGGCCAAATTGCCAACCAGGCGGCGGTGAGCCTGGATACCATGGGTATTGGAAGGATTTACTGCCTGGCCGGTATCGGAGCGCATATCGATGGCATGGTGGAATCGGCAAAGAGTGCAAAAAGGTTGGTAGCTCTTGACGGCTGCCAGGTAGCCTGCGCCAGGAAGACCATCGAGCACACCGGACTGGCAGTGACCGACTGGATATGCGTTACCGACGAAGGCATCAGTAAGAGCCACAATCTCCTTTTAGAGCAGACAGATATAGATTTTATTACCCAGCGGGCCAAAGAATCGCTGGCGAAACCGCTAGAGGTTAAATAGGGGACTATTGAGCAGCAACGCCATTATTTTCATATCATTGAGCGTTATCCTGTCAGGTGTGTTTTTGCCATCGACAGGAAGAAGACCGTAGCGGGATTTAAGCGGGGGTGGAAGATGTTCAGGAATGTTCTTTTTCCCTTCCTGAATATTTTAATCCTCGTCAGCGTGCTGCTATATTTTATCCCCCCGAACGTAATCAGCAAGTACCTTGGTGCAAATTCAGGAATACTTGGTTTCTCGATAGCGGCTGTGGTTGGTTCGGTGACACTGATTCCTGGCTTCATCTCTTACCCTATCGCTGCGGGTCTGATTCAACAGGGAGCTTCCTATGCCATTGTCGCCACTTTCATGACCACCTTGATGATGGTAGGAGTGGTAACTCTACCGCTGGAAATCAGGTACTTCGGTAAAACAGCGGCAATCACACGAAATATCCTCAATTTCGTGGCTGCAATAATCATAGGTCTGTTGGTAGGGCTGGTATTAGGGATATTATGAAAGAGTCGTATACAAAATACCAAAATTATATCTGGATAGCGGCTTATCTTATCCTGACCGTGTTGTCTTTTATCTTCGGATTTAACCCCGGCAAGGGCGTCTTCACCAATTTCACGCAATCCTTCATCGAGATGATCACTTTTGTGCCATTCCTTTTTATTATAGTCGGGCTTTTCGATGTCTGGGTTCCTAAAGAAAGGATCCAAAAACATATTGGCCAGGAGTCAGGATTCAAGGGTATCGTGCTGGTGGTACTGCTTTGCCATGCTTCAGGCGGGACCGCTTTACGGGGCTTTCCCGGTGGCCTACCTGCTCTATAGAAAAGGTTCGAGCGTCAGAAATATCTTCATTTACCTTGGGGCTTTTTCTTCTATGAAAATCCCTATGCTCGGCATAGAGATTGGTTATCTGGGAATCCAGTTTTCGCTGGTTCGCACTTTGGTATCTTTACCTTTATTCATTGGGATTGGTTACCTGATGGAGCGATATTTGAAAAACAGGCATTTTACAGTTAGTGAAGGCGTCCGAAAGGAGGAGATATCGCTGTGAAAACTATCATTTTCGTCTGCGTGCACAACTCGGGACGAAGCCAGATGGCCGAGGCATTCTTCAACAAGCTGGCTAAAGGCAAGGCATTGGCTCTCTCGGCCGGGACCCAGCCGGCTAGCGAGGTCAACCCTGTAGTCGTTGAAGCGATGAGAGAAGCCGGTATAAACATATCCGGGAATAAACCTAAAATGCTCACTTTTGATATGGTGAAAAAAGCAGACAGGATGATTACCATGGGCTGCGGCGCCGAAGCGGAGGGAGTCTGCCCGGCCAGCTTCATTGAAACCGAGGACTGGGCACTTGAAGACCCGAAGGGGAAAACACTTGAGCAGGTCCGAAAGATAAGAGACGAGATAAAGGCAAGGGTTATCAGACTGCTTAACGGATTTGAATAGGGGGAGATATTGAA
>JAQULX010000510.1 GCA_028718465.1 Dehalococcoidales bacterium
GGCGGAGCAAACCGGAGGAGCCAAATATCCGGAGCCGATGGGACCCTTCCACAAGGCTTGGAGAAGGGCGCCCAAGCCCAAAGCGATCATCCCGAGGCTGATGGTCTGGCGGGCCAGCTCCGGCGGAGTACCGGCATGACGCAAGACAATGACTAAAAGAATCAAATAGATGGAAATCAGGGCGACCTGTTGCAGGCCGAGAATCGGGAGCTTGGCTAAGGGAGGCAGTTCATCTACCGCATAGATGAGGTTTTCAGGACGTTTCATCTTTTATTTAGTTCAAAGTTCGAGGTTCGAGGTTCAAGGTTGATGCCCTGGTAAAAAGTCGAAATTTCCAACAATCGGCATTTTAAGTGGCTGATTTTATTGAGAGCGATTAGGGGAAATCAGCATTTTTATGACTTTTTAAATTGCCATCAAGGTTCAAAGTTAGGAAGAAATCCAGCTAAAAGTTCCAAGCTGCGGGCTCCAGGTTCCAGGATGGCAAAATAGTCATCAATCTGGCCCAAGGTTCACGAATGCCTATTTAGATAAATATCGTCCGGTGAAAGTCAAGGGGGACGGAGTAGGTGAGAAGGCATGAATCACATGTATGGGACCCATCATAAATTTATGCTTGCTATATAACGTCATACGTTATAGATTAGCTCTATGATAAAAGGTTTTAAGGATAAAGAGGCGGAAAGGCTCTTTAACCGCGAACCGACACGAAAATTAGCGCCGGAAATTCAGCGGGCCGGTCTTCGCAAACTAAGGATGCTGCACCGGGCGAGAACCCTTGATGACCTGAAAGTTCCTCCGGGAAATCGCCTGGAGTCTCTCAAGGGAGACCGTCAGGGACAATACAGTATTAGAATTAACGACCGATGGCGCATCTGTTTTATCTGGGAACTAGGCGACGTCTATAAGGTGGAGATAGTTGATTATCATTAAAGGATAGGGACATGGAAACCAGAAAGAAATTAGCTCCAGTGCACCCCGGGGAAATATTGCTGGAAGAATTCATGAAGCCTCTAGGGCTCAGCCAGACCAGGCTAGGCCGGGACTTAGGGGTCTCCCCCCGGCGCATCAATGAAATCGTGCACGGCAAAAGGAGCGTCACCGCGGATACCGCCTTGAGGTTGAGCCGTTATTTCGGCACCTCTGCGGAATTCTGGCTGGGCCTCCAGGCCGACTACGATCTGGATACCGCATATGACCGTCTGGCAGATAGAATTGCAAGAGAAGTGAAGGTTTTTTCTATCGGACAGGAGGCCAAGGAGTTATCAGGCTCATGATGGCAAGGGCAGCTACCGATCAATCTTTCTTTCTTGCTGGAGAATATACAGACCCGGTGTATCGAAAAGTACGGGATAACCCTAACAATAATCCTGAGTTAACAGAGGCAAAATGCTTTGTTGCATCACTCTGGACTCGTTATAAAAACTTAAATGTTAATGACAGAAACTTTCTACAGGAAGCTAAGAAAGATTTCCTTGCAAGATTCTGGGAGATATACTTAGCCGTAGCCTTAAGCGAACACGGATTTGAATTGAAGAAGGATAGGTCCGCGGGACCTGAGTTCTATTTTATACATAACGGCCGCAAAGTGTGGGTCGAAGCAGTTGCACCTGGCCCTGGAGTTAAAGAAGATGATCTGGTGCCGGATTACTTTTCTAGTGAGGTGACGAAGATAAAGGGAGGGATGTTAGAAATAGTGGAGATACCGGAAGAAAAGATCATTCTTCGTTATACAAATGCTATCGATAAGAAAAGAGAAAAGTATCAAGATGCGTTGACTAAAGGTATTATTGGTAACAATGATCTTTATCTGCTTGCAATTAATTCCAGAGGAATTCCTTATGCTTCACGCTGGATGGGCATTCCTTATTTCGTAAAAGCACTTATACCTTTTGGGGAAGAAGCAGTGTTATGGGACACTAAAACAGGAGAGATTGGCAAACCATTCTATCAGAAACGAGAACGTATCATTAAAGCAAAAGGATCACCGGTGCCAACCACTGCATTTTTGAACCCTGAATTTTCATTTATTTCCGCTATACTTCATTCTGGAGTCGACTGCATCAGTAGCCACACTATCCTTGGTGATGACTTTATTGTCTTACACAACCCCACCGCCGATCATCCCATTGATCCAACTGTCTTTCGATGGTGTGACCAAATGTTCTATAAAGATGGAAAACTTGAAAGAAGGCTAAAACAGAAACTACAAAAGTAATGAAAAAATATTTTTCATGAATTCAGGAAGTTAAGACACTGTCCAGGATGTCGAAGCAGGAGCTTCGGCAATAAATTGCGTTCCCAAGCAGGAGCTTGGGAACGAGATGGATAATTCCCATGCTGCTCAAGACCTACACCGATGTATCCTTGAGAACCGACAGCCCCTTCAATCGCCACAATCTGGGGATCGATAAGTTCATCTGCGCCCATTTCCACCTGGATAATGACGTTTCGTCTCTATTCCCTTACATTAACGGTCTGGAGCCGTCGGCGACCTATCTGGAAAAGCCGCCTTATATCCGTTTTATGCTGGACGGCTTTCTCTGCGGGCTACATCCCGACCATGGGGTGGCGGCGATTTTTGCGGACCGGGATCAGGCCCTGGAGTTTTTGGAAAAGCTGCTGGATTTCCTCAACGACCTGGACCTCCGCCGTCATTCGCTCCAGCCGAATTATAAGACCTGGAAACCGGTGCCGGTATTGGACATCTTCCGTATCCTGCCCCAGACCAATTGCCGCGCCTGCGGCTATGCCACCTGCCTGGCCTTTGCCGCGGCCCTGAGCCAGGAGAAAACCGGGGCGGATGGCTGCCCCGGCCTGGCCCGGCCCATGGCCCAGCAGGCGGTCTATCCCGTGGTGGATAAACAGGGGAATTTGCGGTCCACCGTGACCATCAATGTCAACACCGGAGAGACCGGGGAGGGAGAGCGCGAGGATCCCCCAGACGGTTTGCTCTCACCCAGGGAACTGGAGGTGCTGCGCTTGATGAGCCGGGGCGCCACCAATCAGGAGATCGCCGGCGCATTGCAGATCAGCCCCCATACCGTCAAGAGCCATGTCATCCACATCTTTAACAAGCTGGGGGTGGATGACCGGACCCAGGCCGCGGT
>JAQULX010000511.1 GCA_028718465.1 Dehalococcoidales bacterium
GGGTTACAAATACCCAGGGATCAGCGCTGGCTACCGTGCTATAGAGCGTGGATCCTATACCAGCCAGATTGGTACATCCGTTCGGCAGAATGCCCTGGTTGAATTTCGCAAATACTAATACATAATTATCTCCCGCGTCATTATATATATCTATCCAGGTGTTTACAGCGCTGACACTACCTAAGTCCTGCGCACTTACGACACGGCCACTCTTGGAATCTATAGCCGCCGCCAGAATCATATTGGTAGCTACGGTATTTGAACTTATTATACTTGAATAGTTTTTTGCACATTCCGCGTACTTGTTCCCGGATCCGGTAAACGATGTCGCCCCTGCTTCAAACACGCTCTTTAAATAACTCAGGGTATTATACTTGGCATTATAATCTTTTAGTGCCGGACGCGCTGCCCGATTATAGGTCACGCTAGCCCCAGTGTCCCAACGCACATTGTCAACCCAATATTGTACATTCGGTGCTCCGCTGGCTTTGGGTCGCGCACTCAAGGCAAATACCATTCTCATCTTAGCCAGGTTCAAAACTGCTAGATGGCCGCCATCCGCGGGTTGTTTATATCCATATGGATCCTGCCAAACATATTGATGTCCGTCACAGAGCGCGCTTATAGGAATAGTGATTTCCTGCCAAGTTGTGCTGTTCGCATTGAATTCACTGCAATAACTCTCATCTAACCAGATGAATACTGCTTTTCCCGGACCATTTTCATCTTCAAATTTAAAGAAAAAATCTCCTTTGTGCGCATCGCCAATAGGTGTCGGGGGAACGCCTGCATTCTGGAGTTTGATCCACACTTTGATATTTCCGTTGGCATACTGGGATAGATCGATAGAATCCTTGGTACGGAATACGCCCCATCCGCAGCCATATGCTTCACTCCAGAGTTCGGTATACATACACCGTTGTCCCTCGGGGATAGTATCCACTCCGGTATAAGCAAAATCATCATAGGGGCAATATGTTTTCCTAACCCCATTATCCGGCAATCCTGTAGTTACATAGGTAGATTGTCCCTCTAATTTCCCGTATCCCGTCCCATCAATCGGCAATCCCCAAGTATAAATGTCCCAAGATTGTTCACCACTCTGAGATTCGCCAATTAAACCGGCATCGCTGTAGAAAGTGATAGGGGTAATATTCTTGGAGTCCTCGGCATTCAGGCCCCACCATTCTTCATGCATACAGCCATCAGGGTAGAGATCGGGATTGGCTGGTTGTCCCCCATTTATCGGATAACCCGGCAAAGTATCGTGTATGAGATTATTGCTTCTTTCATATTTCCACCATTCATCCACCCACTCAAATATGCAACTGCCTAATATTATATCACTGGAATTTTTAGCAGATAAACGAGAGTGGATTTCGTCCCATTGGAAAGCAACTCCTTCTTTTTGTCCAGCCAGGTCTTCAAATTCCTTGGCCTTGTCTGTAGCATTGTAGTGCCAGGCGTCTACACCATATTCGCTGAAAAATATCGGTTTGGTCCATGTTACAGTATCCACGAATGTTTCATAGGACTGGCCAAAGCTTTTGCCGCGATATGAATTTATACCCAATACGTCCACATCGGTTAGATACGCTACTCCGGCTTTGTAATCAGCATAGGTTGGATAGTGAGGTTCGCCCAAACACGCTGCCACTGGATGGTTCATATCATTAGCTTTGATCCATGCAGCAGTCGCTTCTGCCCCCTGGCAAGCCTGCTGGAATGTATCATACCGATACATATATAAGCCCTCGGTATATTTACTAAAATTGTAATTAAATTCGTTGCCGATCATCCACATGAGCATCGCTGGATGGTTTTTGTACGTATTTACTATCTTCTGCGCTATAGCTGGATTATTATTGAAATGGTCAACGACCATGATCACTTTCAGTCCATTTTTATAAGCCTCATCCAAAACTGCAAGGCCATTGGTAACCGCGGTAGCCGACATTTGTCCCTGCATGGCCATTCCTTGCAGCCAGTCTTCTTGATGATCATTGTCATCATCCTGGGCTGTACCGTCCTCGTTCCAGATAACATTATTGGTATCTTCGTTAAAATATAAGGTACTGTCTGTATCTATACCCACATCCATGTATAACCGGATCGTATTGAATCCTGCTTCCCTGATACGCGGGAAATCATATTGGGCCATTTCCCACATTCTGACCCGGTCATCGTTTTCAAAGGGAGCTCCTGGAAGATAGGTTTCTACCGGCCAGGTAGTTCCTACACTCCAACAGACCCCTTTGATCACATAGTTTGTCGCGGTCTTTAGGGTATTGTCCTCCCTCCGGTGCTGTACCCGCATCTGCTTCCCATTCATCGATACGATGCTAGGGCTCGCCGGTACTGTGGCAAACAAGTCCAGCGCTAACAACATCAAGACTACCGTGCACACAACATACTTAATCACTCGTGTCATCATTGTCCCCCTTTTGGACTCAATCCAATCCCGATAGATATTTATTAATTCTCATCGGGAAAGTCTTGGCTTTTATTTTTCTTCTTAAAAAAATAAACGACTGCCAACTAAATAAATAGTCAGCAATCGTTTTCCTATTCTGTGGCTGTTTAAACTCTTTTGCTTGATTCTAATACTCCGTTAGAATTAATCAAAAAACTTTAATACAACCGTGGCTTTACCTTATATTCTGTTGTTCCTGCCTACTTTGTACTCCTCCTTTACTATAAATAAAAATAGCCAGCAGCACTTATGTGCTTACCGGCTATAGCATATTTACAAATCTTCAAGTTTCTTATTCTTTGCTTCATTCTCACCTATCTTAGAATAAATCAAACAATATAAACTCTTTGAAGTCTATACCATATTCAGTTGTTAATGTACATAATTTAGCTTATTTATATTTTCGTGTCAAGAAAAAAATACAATAATTTCAATTTGAATTCTTATTTGACTTAAGTTTATCATAGTTTGATGGTCTGAGCAGTGATAGTATTCTGGTCAATAAAATAAGCCCTGCGGCCAGTAGACTACACCTTTACTATTACTGACTATCCCGCCCAAAGCAAGGCCGATGCCTTTTATTTGGTCTCTATATTTTTTCGACTTTATGACTATTCCTTCAAAAAGTTCCAATA
>JAQULX010000512.1 GCA_028718465.1 Dehalococcoidales bacterium
TTCGTTTCGATTATTTAGTTTTTAAAGTGCATTTAAGCTCAAGCTTAAGCTTGAGTGCAATAAGTTATAACCCTGATTAAGGTTATGGTTAATCTTAGCTCTTAAAAATTGTCTAAAGTCCAAAAATTTAAAAGGCTATCTATTGTTTTATGCATTTTCACTTTGCTCATGGCATTGCTGTTGGAGGTGGGGTGCGGTAATAAGGACGCGGATATGTCTCCAGAGGATAATGCTTCTATTTATGCAGCAGTGATCCGCCAGTTGGTTACAGTGGACGATACCTTCGGCGGAAAATTAGCACCTCCCGCAATTTATATTATCAAAAATACTGATGATAGCACAGGCGGTCACTTACAGCAATTCTCAATATGAGGTTGGAATGCAAATACAGTCTGGGGAAAGTGACCCCGTTGATAAAATATTTAGTTAGTTGAAGCAACCAAACATTACTCACTTCACGCAAAGTCAGTCATATTGAGAATCGCTGGGTCACTTAAAGACTGGGGATTTCTCAGTTATGATTTCTCAATCCGTCCAGGATAAAATTACAGATACCCTACGGAACTTATCAGCCGATATCATCTGGATAGAAAAATTCGAAGATGCTGATTTTGAGAAAAGTAAAGTAGCTGGTCTTGAGGCATTACCTGCGCGAATGGTAAAAGACGGTGGAGCTATCATCACTCTGGGAAATATCTATTTGCAAAAAAATGATTCCGTCAATGTGGCAGCCAGTATCTGGGTGGGTGATTTGGCGGCGGGCGGTATCACTTATATTGTGGACAAAAGAGACGGGATTTGGAAAATAACCGGAACTACTGGAGTTAGATGGATAAGTTGAATCTATTTTCAGGAACGGTATTGCGAGTTTTGTGTATGTGGAAATAATAATTCTGGCAAACCGTAATCCGGTCAACATGAAACCAGTAATCGTTGTATCTCCGGAATCAGCTCTCCCCTCTCGAATAAAAGTTAGGGGACTGTCCCCCTGCGGTCCGGATGAGGAGATTCGAACTAGATTAAAGCTCTAACTTAAAGACTTTCTCAAACAGAGTTTCCCCTTTTGAACACGACGGCAGAGCCGCGGGAATCCGAACCTTTATTTATGGCATAGGGTCATTGGTCAACCAAGTTTTTCCTGGTTGACCAGTTGAAAGTGATGAAAATAATTTTCATCATAATCTTGCCTACTGAAAGTTATTCAAAATGTAACGTTAGTGAGTTCTTGAAGTTTTGTTATCAATTTTGAAGCTAAGTTCGAAGGTTCGGGTTCTGTGTATTGTACAGTATAGCCCACCACTGCTTGCAAAACTTTAACAAATCCTTGCTACGCTATGACAAATTTTTGCTCGTAGCTGAAAACTACTTGCTGACTGCAAGGTTTCCTTCGAAGATGAAGCCTGGCGAAATAGAAGTATTGTATTGAGGTTCACCTAAAAAATATTGCGGCATACGGGAATATAAATTTTGGATCCGTTTTTATACTAAGTAAATAGAGATAATTTTAGTGTTTCCTCAGAAGCTTGCGGAATTCGTCCTCTGAAATATTCATTTCCCTGAGAATCTCGCGGAATGTACCTCGTTTTATCTCTTGATGCCTGGGTAATACCACAGTGCGGTTGGTCTGCGGATGATAATAAACAATATGGCTACCTTTTTGCCTATCAAACTTAAAACCCGCTCGTTTTAAAACAGCCTCCACCTCTCGCCAACTTAGCATTGGCATTCGGCTCATACAGCTACGTCACGCTCCTCAATTCGGGGTAAAGAGAGTTTACGCTCTTTAAAGCTTTCTAAATATAATTCGATTGCCTCTTTGATGTTGGTCATAGCTTCCTGAATAGTTTCTCCTTGAGAAACGCAACCTGGAAGCGAAGGAACATATACGGTATAACCACCTTCTTCTTGCGGCTCTAAAACAACCTTAAATCTCATGTTTCCCTCCATCTCGGGATTAGCTTATATTATACCAGATTGAAATTTGTTACTCTATCAGGTAGACAGGCGCGAATCTAGTTAGCGCTCCAATGATTATCGATGTTTTCGAGCTTTTGTATTATCCGGCGGATAGTAAGACGTTTCTGTGGGTTTAGTTCGACTCTGAATAATTCCGACAACAGTTGGGACAATCCTGTGATCTCTGAGACAGTAGACCGAAGTAGTACGTTCTCGCCATCCCAGACAGCAGTGTACACCGTATCATCATATTCCGGGTTCTGAGTTAGGTATTTCACCAGAAAATCAAAATCCTGTGGTAAAAAGATAATCTCATCGGTAGCAGTGATTCCGACAATGATGCGTCCCGTGCATCTCCGATGATCAGGCTTTTTCCAGCAGCGAACTGCGGAATGTTTATTTGTGAAATCAGGACCAACCGTTGCGGCGGAAATTACCTGATCAATAAAATTAGCCAGGGCATGCCGATATGGTTTGGCTGGTTTTTTCTTTTGGCGTGGCATATATCCTCCCATGGCAGTTAATCCATTAAACAGATAAAATGCAACTCAATAGCTAAGCCAAATGAGATTTACTTTAATTCCGGAATCTCCTCGTGTGGCAATAAAAGGCGAATGGAGCGGGCTGCACCTGGTGTTCTCGTTATCAAACCTCGTCTTTCTAATGTAAGAACCATCTGGTGAACTGAAGAACAGGCCACTTTAAAATATCCTTCAAGATCAGACTCAGCCGGAGCACGCCCGTGAATCTTAGTATAGTTGTATATGAAGGCAAGATATTGACCTTGTAGCGGGGTGTGTTTATCCTTCATTGAATTTCCTTATATTAGTTCTCTGGAAATAGCAGTGTTAAATGCTTGCCCTATTATAATCATCAAATGCATCCAAATCAACCTTCTAAATTGAAAATATTGAAGGGTCCTGCAAAGACGATGCATGATTTGGAATATGTCAGATAGCTGGTTAACCACTATTATATTGGTTGACCACTATAATCAATGGCATCTTAACACCATTGATTAAGAGAAATTTTTCGGTTTAAATTATGGGCATTTTGCCTTTTCATTTGTTATTTTGAAGCTAAAGTGCGCCGCGAAAGCGAAAGCTGTGCTCTACAAAAGATGAGGGTAGGTCCCTCGGAGCCGCCATGT
>JAQULX010000513.1 GCA_028718465.1 Dehalococcoidales bacterium
AATATTTATGACTTTTTATCTGTGGCTAGGGCCGGTTATGGTAGCTCTGGTTTTCGGCTATGTAACCTATCAAGTATATAAAGGATACAGAGGGAGGAAAAACAATGAATAAGAGAAGACATGCTTTGTCAATATTTACCAAAACCCCTAAACCGGGCACTACAAAAACACGCCTTACAACTAAATACGGTGGTTCCCTGAGCGATCAGGAGGCGGCAGACCTGTATCGGGCAACAATGCTTGATGTTACAACTGCTTCCATGCGAGCCCTGAAGATTTGTAGAAAAACGATAAACGATAGCAATAACAATGATATATATGACCTTTTTATCTCCTGTACATCCGAAAAGGACAAAAATAATCTTCGGACTATTTTCAGAGATGAACTTTCGGATACTGTCGATATTTGCTATATAATTGATCGGGGTAGTAGCTTCGACGAACATTTTAACGACCATTATCGTCAACTGTTCGATAAAGGATACCATTCTGTGGTATGTATAGGCGGTGATTTGCCCACTATCTATCCCGAATTCATTTGCCGTGCATTTCAATGGCTGGATTACCTCCATAGCCAGCAAGGCAAGGGAGCAATGGTAATAGCTCCATGTCAGGCTGCCGGTGTTTCACTGGTTGGATTGACTGCCAATGCTCCTATGGATTTCAGTGGCGTCTTTTATAATATGGAAGGCATATCAGCTTTGGAAGCTATTATTACAATAGCTTCCAAACATGGAATTCCTACTGCCATGCTAGATACACAAGCCGATGTTGATACAATGGAAGATTTGGGGCATACCATTGCTATAATCCACGCCATGAAATACGCTAGTTATTTCTCCCCGGATAGTTATGTTCCTGAACGTACCCTGGCATGGATAAACAAGATGGGTTTGGTGGTTTGTACTCCACCCAATGAAGAACACGACCCAAGGAGTAATATCGATGGTTAAAGTTAATGTTGAAGTAGATGAAGAACGATGCAGCGGATGTAATTTTTGTGTGGATTTTTGCCCGACATCCGTCTTTGATCTGGTAGAAGTTAATGGGCGGAAAATCGCCCGTGCTGTACGGCCCGAAGAGTGTTGGGCTTGTAACACATGTGTCGGGCAGTGCCCGGAATGGGCTATAAGCATAACTCAGTCACTACCAATAAAAAGATATTTGGACGATGAGAATGAGGTGTCTTTTAACCCTATTGACAAACGCGAGCGTAAAATCTATGCCAGCTACTCAGTGTCGATTGAGAGGGTTCTTAATCTACGTTGGAAGCCCGTTGCCGTGACGCTTATTCCCCAAGGTGCACCTCTACCCCATGTGCCTGTACCCCGCGTCAAATTGCGTTATTGCCAATCACTGATGATAGCTCGTCGCGGTAAGAGTCTGCTTATGCCACCCGAGTTTCACTCCTGTGCCGATGGCACCTCCATCTTGGGGCTGACCGAAATACCCCCAAAGCTTGCCAGCGGAGACGTGTATGTTAAGCTCGGCAAACTGGCCTCTATCGAGGCAGCACAGCGCATGGTTGCCGAACGCCCTAGCCTGCCCGAACTGTCAGTACGGGCAACACTGGTCACACCATTGACCGAAACTATTATGAAACCTGATGTAGTGATAGTTATGGCTCCACCGGAGAGTATGATGTGGCTGTGTATGGCATCAACTTTTTACACGGGCAAGCGTCTAACCTTCAGGATGGGCTCCTATAATGCTCAATGTGTAGAGACAACGCTCTACCCTTACACAACTGGTGAAATAAACACTTCACTGGGGTGTTATGGCTGTCGCGCTACCTCGGACTTGGGTGAGGATATAATGTTTATGGGCATTCCTATAGCCAAATTACCTTCACTGGTGGACGGGTTGGAGAAATTGGGGGAAAAAGCTATCCCAAATTCACGATCCAAAATTTATTTGCCACCACTGGTTTAACATATGGACATTAATCAGTTTATAAATAGTAATATACTCGATAAAACTCTCAGTTTTCTGCCGAGTCCAGGTTTGTTACTGGCTGCCGGTTCGTTTTCAGGTGTAAAAAATGTAATGACCATCGGTTGGATGACCTTCGGTGTTGTTTGGAATAGGCCAATCTGTGTTATTATGGTACGTCCTACGCGTTATACCTATAGCCTCATCGAAGAAACCAATTCCTTTACTGTTAACGTTCCCGCTCCCGGTATGGAGGATATAACCGCTTTCTGTGGCTGTAATAGTAGAAACGAAGTGGATAAAATCACTGCGTTGGGAATGGCTTTTTTTAAAGCAAAGACCGTAGATAGTATCAATCTGGATAATTGTCTTCTGACCTATGAATGCCGCGTAGCCGGTAAGTGCGATATGTATCCATACATGATAGCAGACGATGTGTTGCTTAACCACTACAAAGGAGGAACTAGAAAAGATAACTACCACCGTGTTTTCTTTGGTGAAATCATGAATATTCAAGAAGAATAGAAGACTCTCACGAATTCTATCATCACAGTATGTGGGATAGAGTTTGTCTGTTGATATTACAATAAGGGCGAAGAAAGAATTGGGGGGTAAAATAAGTCTATTGAATGTCTGTGAAAGAAGTTAAAAAATGAAAACTGTATCTTTAACTATAAATGGAAAAATAGTAAAGGCTAAAAAGGGGGAGAAAGTACTCTGGGTAGCACTGGATAATGATATATATATACCTAGCCTCTGTGCCTTACGTAATAATCTTTGCCCATCTTCTGCCTGCCGCTTGTGTTTCATTGAGGTAAAAGGTAAAGATTATCCTGTACTTGCCTGCACCGAAGAGGTTGTTGAAGGCATGGTTGTAAATACAAGAGGAGAAAGGGCTTTAAAATTAGCCTGTACTAGTTTTGAACTTATAATGGCTTCTCACTTTATAGATTGTGCACACTGCCCAAGTAATGGTTCTTGCGAACTCCAGAAAATTGCCAAACATCTAGGAGTTAAGCTTAAAACAAATCGTTTTCGTAAAATTATACCAGATTTACCAATTGACAATAGTAATCCGATATTGACATATGATCCTAAAAGATGTGTTTTATGTGGTCGCTGTGTATGGGTTTGTAACGAAAAGTTAAATAAAGGCATT
>JAQULX010000514.1 GCA_028718465.1 Dehalococcoidales bacterium
TGCTGACTCGCGACAATAAGCACATTGTCCGTTTGAAGTCGCTGGACGAGTTGGTACTCAGCACTAAGGACTGGCATGACATTGAGGAGTATGATAGGAAAATAGAGACTGTGTTTGGGCTGCCAAAAATATTCCGAGGGTATAGTTACAGCACATATAAGACAATAACAGATGCCGATAGGCAGCCCTTGATTGCAGAAGTAGAAGCGTTACCATCTCCAGAAAGGCTTCTATCAATCTTTGGAAACAGGGCGAGGATCGTGGAGCGTGGCTTCCCAGGAGCTTTTGGCAGCTTTGAATGCTTGCTCGATGGCGCAATCAAGAGAAGTAAGCGAACAAAAGAGAAAGCAAAGGTGGCTATTATTGTACACAAAGACCGTTGGGGGCAGGAGGACTATAGCACTGCAATTTTCATGCCGGCTTACGGTGGCGGTTTCATTAGTACCAATGCCTCGATGTGGTGGGTCTTTTACCTAATTGGAAATAATCACTCAGGTGGGGCATCACACCGATGGAGGCTGGTGTTTAATAAGATTAAACGTAGCAGAAAAGTAATTGACCTCATCGTAGTTCACGCCGACGAAGAAAAGTTCTACAGATATTGTGAAGACCCAGGTTATTCAAGACTTAATGATGCAATAGTCCTCACCAATAGGATTACAAGTGACGTCAGAGGTGTTTTCCCGGAGCTTCTGCTGGCTAATATGTTGACAAACATGGGTTGCAAAACAGTACGCATTGGATTCAAGCCAAAGATTCTCAAGCCAGTTGATGGAGAGCTTGATGCACTAGGCATTAAATATGATGGTAACTTACCTAAGGGAATCATATTATTTGAGTCAAAGGGCCAAGCGACTGTCGATGATGAGCTGCAAAAAGAGATTAACCATTTCTCTGATAATGTCAAAACCATACAACAGAATCTGGCGTCTTTCTGTAATGAACTGAAGCTATCATATACTGATAATATTCAAATCGAGGCAACCTTTGTATCGATGGATACTTTGGAATATGTGAATAATATAAATGTCCCCGATAACATTAAGCTATGGAATTACAATGATTTAGTGTCCAGCCTCAAGTACTACAAGGTTCCCCGTAAATACCTGGAGTTATTGAAAACAATTCGTGTGGCTGTCAGTATGTAGCATAACCCAACTAAAAGAATTGAAAAAGCCTTTTAAGAGAAGGCTCGAAGTGAGTGTGAAACATGGAGCATTTTGTAGTTTTACCTTATCTTAAGACCTCAGAAGCAATTACCGTCCGAGGCGTCCAATTTAGATGCAGCACGGACCTGGGTTCTCTACCAGTATCGACGCAGCAACATCTATCGACCTTATTTTCTATGTTTTTTCTGAAAGATGAGCTGCGTATCAAGCAAATGTCATATGCTTATTTTAATTTGGATAACGCGAAAGATTTCGATGTATTAAACAAAAGATTATCGGAAGTTCACCAGCTCTTAGCATATTTGTATTCTTCACCCCACCCAACTCTTCTAGACCCATTTCTAAAAGAGGAGCATGCAAACCTTCATATCTTTACACCTGAACCTATTTCTCAATATCTCATTTATCCTGAGGATCGAAACTTGGAGTGTGTTTCGTCTGAATTTCCATACCCCAGACCAGACAAACGACATGAAATGCCGGGATATACAGGGACGCTCAATAATGGGTCTATTACATGGGTAACCAAAGGTAGCCGTATTTACCCACCATCCGGTCATTTTTGGCTTAACTTATCACAGGATTTGTACCCGGACCTTTTGAGTGGTTCTTCTTCGTCACACGGGGGTGGAGTGTGGTCATTACTTGAAACTGGCGAACCTAGGCTGGGACCAATAGAAGACAGGATATTCGTTGCATTGAAATGGTATAACAGGAGTAACTCTATTTATGTTAGTGATGAAGCTGCTCTTTTACATCTTGCCATCGCATTCGAGAGTCTTCTGTCACTGGAACAAGCTCCACAGATTACCCAAAGGTTTAAGGAATCGGTCAGGTTACTTGTTGGTCCAGTTCCTAAATTAGAGAGCTGGGCGGATCAATTATACGATGCTCGATCAAGAATCGTCCATGAAGGTAGTGGAGCAGATCTTGTATTTTATGCTATGCGTGCAGGTAGTAAGCTTAGTGCACAATACCGATCACTGGTTGCTTTAGGAAGAAGCATTTTTCGCATTTGTTTGAATGCTGTCGTTGCAGGGGCAGACATGGCCTGCAAAACAGGGCTAGCATCGCTTCTGACAACTAACCAGGAGCGCTTTGAGAATATATGCAAGGTTCTGACCAACGTAAAACCAGGTTTCCCTGATGCTCTAATGTCGTTGCGCAAAGAGATTACGGATATTGATGAATACAAATTCGTGCCAGAAGATAATCTTAAAATCGACACCATGCTAACGGCAAATAGATTAGCAGCCCAATATTTCATTAGCAAGAATCCCAACGTTTCTCCAGAATTGTTAAGTCTTCTTTCAAATTTGGCTAATACTACTCCCAGTTCGGATGGTTTTATCGAACTCGAGGCTATTACTCAAATAGCGAACCAAATTGGTGCGTACGACTCCGCCCAACATACTTCGCCAATGGATGATGCAGAATTGGTATTTTCCTTGACGAGAAGTGTTCATCATTATACATTCATGCGCTATTACGCTTTGAAGGAACAACGAGAAAAGAAAACCAATACATAATTAAAAACGTGGAGAAAACGTATAACTAAGTATTGACCCTACATGGTAAAAAGCCTTGTTTAGCACTTAATCAAGCTTCTTCATGTGGCTTGGGCCGATTTCGGGATACAATGTAAAAAGCGGATTGGACCAGAATTCTCCGCCAGCCTACATGTCAATTTTGGTAAGTCGATAATACACTCGCTCTGGAGCTACGGGGTAGTTGTCCGGGATGGCGGATGGCGTGGTTTCCCTGTCACAAACACTCAGGGTGTGCAGTGCTGCACAATCTAGTATTGTTATACTAGCTGCTTCTACAATTGTAAAGCCACGTATGTAGAAGACAGAGTTCTCGCTTATATCTGAATGTATTGACATCTTTTTCTGATA
>JAQULX010000515.1 GCA_028718465.1 Dehalococcoidales bacterium
AACTGGCTCCGCGCCAGAGTTTCCGGACAAAAGGTGCCTTTTGCGCTGGCACTTCACATGCCTCACCACGACTACTCCTGGTCGTCTCTCCAGGTAGGTCCACCCATAGTCCGGTTTCTGGAATATCATTTCCGGGGCTGGGACCGCAAAGACATCTAAGTCTATGCCTCCAGGCACGCCGAGGCCACGTCCTTCAGGGCCGCAATCGCTTTCTCATAGTCCGGGGCCTGGGTGATTTCCTTCACGTATTCAACATACCGCACGATGTCATCAGCATCGATGATAAAAACAGCCCTGGCAAGCAGCCTCATCTCCTTGATCAGGAGTCCATAAGCCAGACCGAATGACGCATCCCGGTGATCGGAGAGGATGGTCATATTCTTGACTTGATGCTCATCCCTGTAACGCGCCTGGGCGAAAGGCAAGTCCATGCTCACACCATAGACCACCACACCGGGGTTTTTGGCTGCCTCCTCTTCAAAAGTATGCGTCTGGATGTCACATATCGGCGTTTCCAGGGAATAGACCACGCTCAATAATCTGATTTTACCCTTGGTGCGGGCCAAAGCCACCTCTTTCATGTTGGGGTCTACGAGTTTGAAATCGGGGGCTCTCTGCCCGACCTTTATTTCCGGCCCCAGCAGGGTAACCGGCTTTTTCCTGAAAGTTACTACGCCTGTTCGCTCTTCCATATTACCCATCCTTTTCTCAGCCTCCAGTCCGGCCATGCATTACTGATTATATTTATATTATAGTTAGTAATTCGGGAATTTCAGAAAACTTATTATTGCGGCTGGAGCGCTTCTCTTTCTTCAGCTGTTAATTTACTTACAAAGTCCCGGTATTTGGCTTCACTCTTTGCGGTCGGATATACTTTCCCATCCTGTACCTTCAAATAGTCCACCATTTCCATTTCCTCAACCAGTATCCGGACCATAATCTGGCTCAATGCCGGATAAATTTCTTCGATCTGCTCCCTGGTAAACTCTTCCAGAATCATATCCAGGGCTATTCCCGGTTTCTCCAGCACCTTGCCGAGTACAGCCATTTGTCTCCTGAAAAAAGGAACGTTATATCCCTTATCGCTCAGATCGAAAGCTTCAATTTTCATGGTCATATAGGTCTTATTGTCTCCACAGGTTACAATAGAACTGTCCATAGCAATGGTCCTTTCCGGGTGTGGAGGCCATTTATAGGCATTGGCCGGAGTCAGCTTATAATATTCAGGTTCGATAAAATCCTTGAGAACATTTTTAAAGCCGATCCCATCATATTTTTTCCGTTCGGGATCGACCAGGCTGGCCGGGGCATACCAGAAGGGATAGTAGTAAGCCGTCGGGGGTATTACCCGCGGACCGGTGGCATGGTACGGCATCATTTTCGGTATCAACAGCGGTATCATGTTGGGACAGCACTTGCCGATAAATTTTTCTCCGTCATAGACAAACTCATCACCCACCTTATGCCGGAAATGGCATGGGTACCTTTCTTCATCACCCAGAAAACCAATGCAGGTAGCTTTAACCTGAAACATCTTCGCCTCCTATTCTTCTTTTTGGTATTGCGTCATTCTATGGCAGTTTACTCATTAGCCGCGATACTCTTATAGCCTTTCAATACCATCTCGGGCATCTGAGTCATCAGTTCATCAGCGGTCCACCATCCATCCGGCTTGTCGATCTGATTTTTTATTTCGGGCTCAGAGTACAAACCTATCTGGCCTCCCCTGATATGAAACACTGAACCGCTGACGTTAGCCGCCGCATCGGAGGCCAAATAGACAATCAGGGGAGCAACTGATTCAGGGTCAGGG
The DNA here is from genome assembly GCA_028718465.1 of Dehalococcoidales bacterium. Next base: position 1,814 of record JAQULX010000515.1, read on the forward strand.
AAAGACATAAACCGGTCAGCTGCCGAGGCCGGAAGCGGGGTGAATTCACCGGTGCCGGCTTTTTCTTTGAGGAGAGCGACCACTTCATATGAAGCTCTGGATGCAGCCGTAGGAGAGTAAGCATTACAGGTTATCCCATATTTAAACAACTCCTTGGCGACACCCCTGGTCAGCCCCAGCACTCCGGCATTAGCGGCGCTGTAGTTGCAGTGGTTCAGCATACCGGTAAATGCCAGGGCGGTAGTGTTGATGATCCGCCCCCACTTCTGCTGCATCATGTAAGGAGCGGCATGGCGGATGGTATTAAAATAGCTTTTTGGCTTGATCGAGCACACATGGTCCCAGGTTTCTTCGGTCATTTCCCAGACCGGGCTAAAGGCGAAGGTCCCGGCCACATTGACTACGATGTCAATCTTGCCGTAACTATCAATAGCTGTCTGAATCAGCTTACCAGCTACCCGGAAATCGGTAACATCGCCGAAAAACGGGACAGCCTGGCCACCCAGGGCTTTTATTTCGGCAGCCACTGTCCCGGCGTCTCCAACCGCATTTGCGGCCTGCTGCCGCAGGTATTCCTGCTGTGATTGGCTGTATTTATTCACATCGGACTCTTTTAAAATTGCGAAGCCGGTAGAGCCCGGTTTCCGGTTATTAGTCACGATTTTAGCGCCCTCTTTTGCCAGGCCAATAGCAATAGCCCGGCCGATCCCCTGGCCCGACCCGGTCACAACCGCTACTTTACCTTTTAATAAATCACCCACCTTAATCACACTCCTTACAACTTCAGTGCGGCTTTATCTTCCACCGGCAAACTCCTGATAAAGGACTCCAGATTCTCCTTGCCTTTTCCGGTCATTGCAAGACACACCTTCTTGTCTTCCAGGTAACAGGAAATCACCAGCCTTCGATCTTTTTCAGGATATTTTTAATGCCAGCCCTTCGTACTTTTATATTTCTTATGACAGTTTTGGTCTGGCTTTGGTCTTGTTATAATATCTTCAGTCACTGTATCATATCACATCGACTCTTTCTACCTGTACATCAAAACACAAACCCGCCGGTTTGGCGGACAAACTCAGGCTCGCTTAACATCGTCAAACCGTAACCCGGCAAGCCCGGTGTAACTCTTTTCTAATTGAATAATGAGCCTGTAGGAAGCTAGTCAGCTTCAGAACAGGCAAGCCTCTGAGTATGTTTGAAGAGATCGGAACGTGCTTTTACCATCCTTTCTGCGAATTTATTATCACTCA
>JAQULX010000516.1 GCA_028718465.1 Dehalococcoidales bacterium
TTGCATCTCCGGATGAATCTCTTGTCTTTAGCAAAGAAGATTTAACGGCACTGCTTCCTGTTCTGAAAAGCAAAATAGCCTCGATAGAGCTTACTTCCCTCCCATACCCGAAAATACCAAGGAAATAAAAATGCAAAAAAGACCGCTGAGGTATAGGTGAAACCGGCAGGCCAGACGGCAAGCCTGAGGAGCACTGTCACCGTGCAAAGCAGGTGCTAGAGGGACAAGAAGCAGCCGGCAGTGTTAGTCCCGAACAACCGCCCGTCAGTAACAAGTCCGCCGCCGGAGAAAGGGGGAAGCCGCAAGAAAGCTTAGAGGAAAAAGCTTAGCTTTGCATATTGAAAAGTGCTGTTACCGGCTCGCTATTTAAGTTCGGCATAGTGACGGCTTAAGTCAGGCCAATATCCATTCCCCTGGGAACAACCACGATACCCTTTTCTGAAACTGCGCAGCCTCTTCTCCTGTCAGCCTCATGATCATATCCGATGTATGTGCCTGAACGTATTACGGCCTCCTTGTCAACGATAGCATGTCTGATATTAACGCCCGGCTCGATAACAACATCATCAAAAATAACCGAGTCTTCCACCAAAGCGTCCTTCTCGACAATCACGCCTGGAGACAATATAGACCGCTGGACCAGGCCGCCGCTGATGATACAGCCGTCGGATATCATGGACTCCAGTGTCCTTCCTCCGATGATACACTTGCTCGGAGGCAGCGACCTTTCATATGTCCGGAATAGCCACTTCTCTCCATAGAGATTGAAGGCGGGGTCTACATCTATGAGGTCCATGCTCGTCTCATAGTAAGAATCTATTGAGCCTACGTCCTTCCAGTAGGAGGAGTCACGGGTTTTCTCGACCAGTATCTTGCTTCTCCTTCCATTCTCCACCTGAACCGAAAAGTCCTCTATCCTGTTGTTCTTTGCAAAATCATAGATGAAGACGCCGGCACGCTTGCTTGCCATTTCCGGGATGATATCTTTCCCGAAGTCATTCCCGCCTTCCCGTAAAATCTGCGTCAGGATATCAGTGTTGAACATGTAGATGCCCATCGAAGCCAGAACATAGTCAGGGTCTTCCGGAATTGGTTTAGGTTCCGCCGGCTTTTCTGCAAATCCGATAATATTCGAATTATTATCCACCTCAAAGACTCCGAGGCTGCGGGCAGCTTTTTCTTTTTTTACCCTGACGGCGCATACCGTAAGCTCTGCGTTCTGCGCTCTGTGGGAAGCTAGCATCTGGGCATAGTTCATTTTATAGACATGGTCACCGGGAAGAATCAGGACATGGTCAAAGCCTTTACCGCGAAAAAGGTCATCGTTCTGGCGTATAGCGTCGGCTGTACCCTTATACCAGTTTTCTCCGATCTTCTGCTGGGCAGGTATACAGTAAATATACTCCCCTAATTTTGAACTGGATATGCTCCAGCCCTCCTGAATATGCCTCTGGAGTGACCATGACCGGTATTGAATAAGGACATAGACCTGCCTCAGGCCGGAGTTGATACAATTACTAAGCGGAAAATCGATCAGCCGGAATTTCCCCGCGAAAGGCATGGCGGGTTTTGATCGCATCCTGGTCAATGGTTGCAGCCTCTCGCCTGCTCCTCCGGCCATTATGATTGTTAGCAATCTGTCCATACATCCATCCGTGAGTCTGAACAAGACCCATGCGCTTATTCCTGTTCAGATTGTAACCAAATTGGTCATTGAAGTAAAATCCCGGCCGATGATACTTTGTTTGTCTTTGCCTCTCAGGCGCTTCCCCGGCAATCCCTGGTTATGCCCGGAATAGCGCTGGCAGCCTCAGCACCCGGTGCCGGCTCCGCCGGAAGGGATAAAACAACCGACGCTGTTACAAGACCAAGGATGAACTTGGGGAAACGGCGCCAAACCTCGATGAGCCGCGGTTTGGCCTTGTACGCAGTTGCTCCAAGGAGCAGTAAATGCCTTTCCTGAAAACTGCTATATTTTTGGTTTTGGCAGCTATATCCAGGTAAGATTTTCTAAGTTTGTCCAGGTATCTTCTTTGTTCCAGGCTATTGTAGTAAAGCCCGTTCCTGGCACTATCATGCGCGGTTTTCTTCTCAATCGTTCTTTCTCTCGTTTTGCTTGATCCCGGGTTGGACTTCTCCTCACGTTTCCTGGCATAATACAGCCCCGTTACTGTTCTCCCCGGACTGACAAAGGGTTTACCGTTATCAGTAACAACAGCCCCTGGCGGAGGGTAGGACGGATAACTCCGCTGATAGAGCCGCTGAATGTAAGAAGCCGGTTTGGTTTGACGACACGTCCCGGCGGAAGAAACGCCTTGTATCCAAGAGCCCTTTGCCCTGATGGGAAAAGGCTGCCCGGTAGCGATTTCCCGCTGCGGATGACGATAATATAACCCTGTTTTAGCTGACAGCATGTTCCTTACCGCTTCCTCATCAAAGGCCGGGCTGATTGGAGCTGCTCCAAACTCTACGGCTAGGTCTACAATCTTCGGCGACATGACGAAAACCACTAACAGGCGGAATATCCCTGAGAGAAGGAAAATACCAAGGATACTGCTGCCGAAAATAGGAAAACCGCCCTCGTAAAATACAGCGCCTATCAGACCACCTGCCGCTGTGCATAAAAGCAAGAGGCTCTTGTTATAAACTATGTAGTGCAGCCTTTTCGGAGCAGGCGCCACTCGGTAAATGTAACCCTGGGTGCACAGGTCAAAGGCTCCCCAACAAACACCTGAAACTGTCTGCACTATGGCCAGGTACGCGGCGTGATGGTAAAAAAGCCAGCAGATTGGTATCAAAGGAATGACCCGTGAGACGATACTAATAACCCTGATATTACCTACCTTGTCTGCGTAACGGCCCCAGAAAGGGGCGCTGACAATCCTGGCCAGGAACTCCATGGAAATTACTATAGTGTAGCTGAGATAGCTTAAGTGGAGCTCCCTGAGCATGTATACGGCGTAAAGAGGCCCGCAGAGATTTACCGTAACATGGAACAGGGACGTGAACAGAAAATAGTTGCCCAGTTTCGCCCGGCGTATTTCCGCTATGAATCCGCGGGGA
>JAQULX010000517.1 GCA_028718465.1 Dehalococcoidales bacterium
CGACGGCATAGATATCGATACCTTCCATATACCATGGGATAGCGGACTGCTGGAACAGGGAGACACGACAGCTCATATCGATTTTTATACAGAGCAGGACAACTGGAATATGGTCTACATCATCATTTCCTTCCGCAGCAAGGCTACCTACGGCGGCGCTATTTCTTTCTTAATCAACGATTAAATAATAGATGAATATACAGGGAGTCCGGCACCAGCCGGACTCCTCCTGTATAACGCCTCTGGATCTCCGCTTTCTCTGTGGTATGGACCGGCGAAGGTCAGGTCCTGTAACAGGCTGTTATCCCCCTCCCGGTCATTTAGTACCGGTACTGAATATGGATTGAAAATGCCCCCGTTTCAGGCTAGAATTTTTTACGCTGGAAGAAAGCCGTATTCTCTTTTGCTGGACAACAGCCGTCGGCGAGGACCCAATGAAGAAACTTTTTAGAAACCAGAAGGGCTTTTCTCTGATAGAAGTGCTTATCTCCATAGCGCTCATCGGAATTATTGGTGTGACGTTTTTAGGCGCTCTGGGAACAGCCCCCAAAACAGTAATCTCCACGGACGAACGTCAAACCGCCAAGGTTATTGCCGAAGCCCAGATGGAATATATCAAGAGCCTGGCATCCGCTGTGGCATATGTTCCGCTGACAATTCCTGACGAATACCCTGGTTACTCGGTGGCAACCGATGAGGAGGGAAAAATCATTCCGGACATCGTTCGCGAAGACGGCAAAATACAGAAAATAACAATCATAGTCCAGCGGGGTGAAAAGTCCATCTATACGCTGGTAGGATATAAAGCCCGATGATGAAAATTCGCGGAATGCTCACAAGAAGGTCCGGACAGAGCGGCTTTACGTTGGTCGAAGTTCTGGTAGGCATCGCTCTGACAGGTATCCTGTCCGTTGCCCTGACGGCCGGCATCGCCCAGATCATTAATGTTAATGCCAGCAGCACCTCCCAGATGTCCGTGATCAAGGATGTGGAGAATGCCGTCGATGCTATCCGCGCCGATATCCTGATGGCACAGAGAATTGAGCCCGGAAGCGATGATATCTGGCTGACGCTGGAATGGACTTCCTGGGAAAACGCCAGAACCACGATAGAATACAGACTGCTGGGCTCCGGTGAGCTTCAGCGGGAAGAAACCGTGAACTTTGGCGAAACTATTGTCAGCGAAGCAACCCGGATAGTGGGCCAAAACATTGCCGACATCGACCTGGTTGACCCGGGGAATCGCAAGACCTGGAATGTTACTATTGTTTCTGCGGTGGATGGTTACAAACCCGCCAGCGAGACCCGCACATTCGAAATTCTGCCCCGGCCGGGGAACTAGACGAGCGAGGATGAACGATGAATAAATCGCTGAAAAAAATAGTCTGCCGCGCTCATTCAGCACAGAAGGGCCAGATCCTGTTAATGACCCTGCTGTTTATGCTGCTGGGATGTTTTATGATCGTTCCTCTCCTTTCTTTCATGGGCACCGGGACTAAAACCAGCCGGGTCTATGAGGAAAAGACTGACAGCTTGTATGCTGCTGATTCCGGGATCGAAGACGCCAAATGGCTGATCAAGAATGATCACCTGGACTTGCTGGCAACCTTTTCCCCGTATGTCTCATATTCCCCGTATATCTTTGACCATGAATGGACCTACAATCTACCGGAGCCGGTTAACGGGAAAACCGTAGAAGTAACCATCCGGAATGAATGGATGCCTACCTTTACCCCTGACGGAAATGTGGCCGCTATGGGCACCCAGGAAAAACTGCTGGTAATTGGCAAAGCCCAGGGCACTACATACACTATCAAGCTGGCGTATACCTGGGACGATACCGGCGAGAGAGATGATTTCGAAATCATCAACCTGGGCATCTGGCTGCCGTCCGGTTTTGAATACCGGGAGGATTCCTGCAGCCTGGGGCATTACTCTTCCAGAGACTATTATATTTACCGCACACCCGTCTCCACGCCGCATGCCAGCGGTACTGCTCTGGTATGGAGTTTCGGTTCAGGCTATAAGTTTGCCGGTTCTACCTTCCCGGATATAGACCCGCTTCCGGGAGCGGAAGATGAAAACCAGCCCACCATCACCGCCGAGATAACTTTCGAATTCACCCCGGATACTGTTGGCGCCACGCCTGATGCTGTTGCCTGGGTCACCACTAACCTTGCCGATGTGCCGTATGCCTGGGATTCCGATAAAAAGGTCTACAAACTTGTTTCAGAGGCTGGTGACACTGAAATCCACGCCTATGTCGCTAAAAGCGAAGTCAGAGAGCTTCAATCCGCTTTTAACGGCGACTATTATGCGACCGGGCAGTCCCTGCTGATCGATGATAACAGTCAGCCTAAATACCGGGACCTGCTGCTTGAAGAAAGTTCCGGCACCGTCACTGCTATTCCGGATAACGCCAGGGTAGAGCTGGCTTACCTCTACTGGTCTGGATGGGTGAAAGACATGGCTAACGGGATATTCTGGGACTACTGCGGTACCAGAACTCTGGACCCTCAGGATGATAATTGCCACTGGACTCAAACCGGGTCCGATTGGATCGTTGAAAAGGGCGCTCAGGGCTACGCGGGAAACGACTATTACGAAAAGTTTAAAGGGCGTCATGTTTCTGTCAGTGACAGCAGCAGGTACCTGACACTGAAAGACAGTCTGGATTTAAGCGGGATTCCCGCCGCAACCGTTAGCTGGACACAGGAAGCTTATTCCACCGCGGGGCCGGACACCATCTTCGAAGATACTTGCAGTTGGGACAACTTTAGTACTCTCTGGGCGAAATCCGGCGATACTTATTGGTCTTCTTATTACAACCGCTACAGAGGACGCAACGGAGGAGGAACATCGTCTTCAAGCAACCAGGCGCTGACTCACTTTGAAGATTTAAGTTCATACAGCTCTTCGCAGATCCTCACCCTTTCCTGGAACTACTGGAGTGATAGCATCAGCAGCAGCCAGGGTGTGGATGTCAGCATATCCAGCGATGGCGTGAATTTTACCCGTATCGCCTATTTCAGGAACGACCGGTCCTCATGGGCTCCACCGG
>JAQULX010000518.1 GCA_028718465.1 Dehalococcoidales bacterium
TCTGATCACAATTCCCGTAAGCTATGTCGGCCTCTCGCAAAGCAGGTGCTGTATGCTGGAAGATGGTATCGGGTTTTTCCCTATCGATAACAATGTTCCCAACTCCGAGTAGAGTGATCTTTTCTTTTTTCATATGATATTTTCGCCTCTTTGAACAATATCAGGAATCTTGTGGTTATTGGTCCCAGGTTCCGTAAGCATGCTCATCTTTCTTGAGATCAGCCGGATAAGCAAATTTCATGGCTGCTAAACGTGCCACTTGCCTTCCTAGTTTAAAAGCAGCCTTTTTACCATTAGTTCTTTTGTCTATATCTGTTTTATCCATAGCATACACGGCTACAAAATCGCCCGGAAGCATATAATTGGAAATGATAAAGAAATAGAGATCTTTGACCGCCTGTATAAGACCTAGGCTGGCGGCAACAGCAATTATACCTCCGACCTTATTGGAGAGCTTATTGTCTATTTTATCTGGTGTGATACCCCTTATTGGTCTCATGCGTTCCATGATTAATTTGACGTGGGCCGGCATCATATATTGATAAATCGGAGCACCAAAAATGATAGCATCTGCTTCAATCACCTTATCCAGCAATTCCTGCATATCATCCTTTAAATGACAGAATCCTGTTTTGGCACAACTCCTGCAGCCGTCACAAAGTTCAAAATGCTTACCGGCTACGCTGTATAATTCTATGTCTGCACCCTCTTGTAGGGCTCCCTTTAGAGCTTCATTCAACAGCATTTCAGTGCTTCCGCCTTTATGAGGACTACAGCAAAGACCCAGAACTTTCATATTGTTCTCCTTTTACTTTATATTGAACCCATGTCTGTTATTTTAGGTTTTAAAATATTCCTTCTCTAAAAGAGGAAGTATGCCACCAGCCCGGAGAATCTGCAAGGGAGGACTATCTTCAGCAAGCTGGTCACCCTGTAAACATTTTCCGGTACTCAGATTGGTAACCCTGCCGCTGTTAAAATGCACTTCAGCCATTTCCCCTTCAGAAAACAGAAGAGAAACACCCGGGCAAATCAGGCAGGGGAAACCCAGGTTAATAGCATTACGGAAAAAGATGCGGGCAATGGACTCTGCAACCACTATGGAGATTCCCAGATTCTGCAACTGTCCCGCGGCAGGCCGGCTGGAGCCGCAACCAAAGTTTTTACCGGCGATCAAAATATCTCCCGGATTGACCTGAGACGCCCAATCGGGACGATTAGAAAACATACAGTATCGAGCTTTTTCCTGCGGTGTCATACTTGTACCTTTGGCATGCAGGAAAGCCGGGAGCATCAAATCCGTGTTGATATTATCGCCAAATTTCCAGACTCTCCCCTGAATATATTCATTAAACATGATCAATCCCCTTTTATAAAAATCCTGGGATCGGATATCTCTCCTGTAATGGCTGAAGCCGCTACCGTGGCCGCACTGGCCAAATAGATCTCTGACTGAGGACTGCCCATCCGTCCCTGGAAATTCCGATTGGTAGTGGAGATACATCTTTCACCGGGTGCCATAATAGTCATTATTTGGCCGCAGCAAGGTGCACAGGAAGGATCACCTATTAAGGCTCCTGCCTCGGTAAATGTTTTCATGAATCCAGCCGCCAAAGCCTCTTTCCAGATTTCCATAGAAGCCGGGCTAATAAATAATCTCACATCAGGATGGACCTTTTTCCCTTCCAGTATCCTGGCAGCAATTTCCAGATCCTCAAATCTACCGTTGGTGCAGGAACCAATAAAAGCCTGATCTATTTTGGTGCCCGCCACCTGGCTTACTTCCTTAGAGTTACCGGGATCGTGGGGACAGGCTACCATGGGTTCCATTTCTGACACATCCAGGATATACTCCTTTTCATAAACTGCATCCGGATCCGGAGACACTGGAGAAAAGGATCGCGTGGTTCTTCCTTTGAGAAACTCCGAGGTTTTCTCATCAGCCTCAAATAAAGCGAACTTGGCTCCCACCTCAACGCCCATATTGGCAATAGTAAAGCGACTGGCCAAACTCATTTCCTTTGCGGCCGGACCGAGGAACTCAATTGATTTGTAAATGGCAAAATCAGTCCCATAATCGGCAGCGATCTTTAATATTACATCCTTGCCGTAACACATGGTCGGCATTTTACCTTCCAGTCGAAACTTAATGCTTTCAGGGACTCTGAACCATAACTTGCCGGTGGCCAGAACGTAGGTTATTTCAACCTGTACCCCGGCTGCCGCGCAGTTGAAGGCGCCGTAGCTAGTGGTATGGGAGTCCGCCATGACGATTAATTCTCCAGGGGCGGCACAACCCCACTCAGCATTGATTTGATGCATGATTCCATTACGACCATACTCAGCGAAATGAGTGATACCGTATTTCTTCACCATCTTGCGGATGGCCTGCATGTTCTCCGCCCATTCGATTGTGGTGGGAAGCTGGCAGTTGCGGATATAGATGCGGTCAGGATCAAAGAGCTTATCAATTTGCAGCTTTTCCAGCCACAGGACCGGAGAAACTTCTGTAGATACATCGGGAATATTAGCGGCATCTACTTTAGCCCAGACGTATTCTCCGGGAACGACTCTGGCTTTCCCAGAGTGAAAAGCTAATATTTTTTCAGCCATTGTCATTCCCATATGGCAACTCCTTGTTAGATATTAAAAAATAGCCGGTAATCATATACAGAATAACCGATGCCAGCATATTATACCAGGGATATATTGGCCTCGGATGTTTAATATTTAAGAGGTATTATCATCAGATCGGTATTGTAATACTGGACTGATAGAGCGACTCAAGATATTTCCATGACAAGTCGCGATTAAAACTCATGATAAACTCCCAATTCTTAAAACCCTGTTACCATGGCTTTAAGTGGAGTGTATTATTCCGCTGTTCACACACTACCGTGTTATCATAGCTTCCGGCAGTACGGTTGCTATCTGGGGGAAGAATATCAGGATCATGATACAAACGATCATTAAGGCACAAAACGGCACGATACCCTTAAAGATGGTGTACATGGGTATTTCCGGGAGCATACCCCTTATAACAA
>JAQULX010000519.1 GCA_028718465.1 Dehalococcoidales bacterium
GGGCTTGCCTTTAGCCATGGCTGTAGTTTTATATCTGGTTATGCGCAGGAACAGCGTTATGTCTTTGCTCCTGACCGGAGTTTCCAGCCAGCTGGTGGCAGATGTTTTTGATCATGCGGCGCAGGAAAACGAAAATCCTGAGATAGCAGCTTACCTGGCAAATGATCCAGGTAAGACAAAAGTTATGTTTCGTAAGTTATTTGAAGCTTTGCCGGATGTAAAACAGGCAGCTGTAGGAAAACGCATGACTGAGCGTGCCAAAAAATTAATAGAGAAAAAGCCCGATCCGCGCCAGCATATCAAAGATGAGAAGGCCAGAAGAAAGTTGTTAGCGCAGCCCAAAGGCCCGGTTATAAGCCAGATCGCCGGCACATTGTATGCAGTCCCTGCTCAGCTTGTCTGGACTTTGGAGCAGATCATCCAACAGCACTCTGCAAATCCAGCACCGTCTACAAACCCAATCGGCCACCGTCAGCAAAATCAATCGGGCACCTGCCCGCCTTCCGGCGCCTGGGGCGGGGTGGGGCTGTTTACTTTGTTGGGCCTGATCAAGACAGTTGATAGTGCGGAAAGGATCGAACACATAGCTTCATTATTCTTTAACGAAATGATTTCAGGCCTGTCAGAAGAGGAATTGACAGAATCTTTGGCTGAAATGGCAGCTTCAGAAGAAGCAGAGCAGATCACGCCTTTTGGGATATCGTTTAGAGATGCCTGTATCAGGGTGGCGCTGGAAATAGACCGTAGAATTGAAGCTTATCAGGTAAATCTGTGGAATGACCTGGCAGAACAATACCGTAAGGACGTAGTAGAGCTGGTTAAAAATCCATTACAATTTGTGGAAGAGGCGAGCCCGGTAAGATCAGAGGGGGTTGCTCATAGAATATCAAAGCATTTTCCTGAACAGATAAGAGAAAAGCTTGGAACAGCGGATATTTTTGCCACGCAGGTAATTAGCGCATTAGCGCGATTAGCTGAAGATTCTATCGGCAATATGCTTCGGGGGCTGGCAATCAAGCTCCAGGTCAAGGCCAGGGATAATGAAGTATTAAGCGTAGAAGAAAGGCGCAGGATCATTGAAGCACACAGCGAGCAGATAAACGGCATCAGATGTTTTTGGCCGATCGAACACGTGCATTTCCGCAGCACAGAGGTTTTTAAGGGCGAAGATCGTTTTGAACTGGATGTGGATAATTGCGGCGTAGAAATTACCCCCCGGCCCAACGGCATCCTGGAGCAGTTAATCGAAATCCTGGGAACTTACAAGATTATCATTCCTCCCGAGGTTTGGGGCAGAGATAGGGGGCAGGAAGAAGAAAAAAGCAGCGTAATTAGAGGCATAGTTAGCGTGTTTGAGGGCTTATTGGCTCAGGCGATAAACGCGATTCAGGTTAGGCCAGCTCAAAGAATAATAAGTTTGGATAGTCTGGAGATTCCGGAAATGGATGAATTAGGGGAAAAGCCGTTTAAGCTGATCAAAATGGCACAAGCTCAACTTCCGGTGCCTAAGTTTTTTGTGATACTAACTGACGGAAGCGGAAGGCTGCAAATCAACGATGAATTACACTTGCATTTCCAAGCTTTATCCAAGCCGGCTATTGCCCGTAGCGCGCATAAAGATGAGGGCGGTAAACATCCCTTTTCGGGTATATTTATAAGTATTACAGATATTGATAGAGTGGCAGAAGAAGGAACAGATTTTTATGTTATCTCAGAAGAAGAATATGAAGATTATGTTTTCGAACACGATTTTGCGGTTAATAACCTGCAGCTGGCATACATGGGAATCGTAAAGTGCGCCGGGGCTAAAGGCGGAAAAGCTGAAAAATATCTATTACAAAATAACATAACTGATTTTGATCCGAATAGGATGAATCTGATCGTAATGGAGCAGATTGATATAGAGGTATTCGGGATGTTTATTACTTCCAGCCAGAGTAACCAAAATGAAGTGGAAATTCATTATCAGCTAAGGCCGGAAAATGTTGATTCGCAGAATATTGATGATGATTCTTCATTCTCACGGCTTTATGAGACAAGGCGTGCCTCTGAGGGAACAGCCGGGGTAGTTATATATAATCGTGAGACTAATCAGCTTGGGCCTAATAAATTAGATCCAAGGGTGCAGGAAGTCCTGATCCAATTTGGTGTTCTTGCCAATAAGATCGAAGCCATGTTTGGATTACAGCAAATTGAGGTCTGCGCTGACAGGCAAGGTAATGTTTTTGTCCTGCAATCAAGGACTGTTAATCTTGGTGATCCTGACGATGCCCCGAGATTCCCGGTGTATAAGACATTAGCCACAGGTTTAAGAGCAATTGGCTATGGCTATTATAGGAATCTACCTATTTTAGTCATAGACGAGTTGGATAAGGTTTATCCTGAATTATACGGTTGTTTAGATAATGAGATAAATAGAAAAGCCAGGGAGAAATACCGTCAGGAACTACTAGATTTACAAGCGCAGCATCCGCAATATATACTTGTAATTAAAGATGCAGGCGGGGTAGATAAGTATGATCCTATTCGCGACCAATTATTTAAGGATTACGATTTCCTCAATCAATTAGCCAATACAGCGCAGGTAGTTATCCGCGGTAAATTTCAGCTCACTCTAAGGCATGAAGATTGGGATAAGATCGAAGCAGGGGGTGTGACAGTTATTACTTTAAATGATCCTCAACATCGTCACGATCAGTTTATGGACAATTTTCAGTATTTGCCTGTTGAAACAGATATGAACTGGCGGCGCAAAAGAGAGCAAGATGATGTTATGTATATAGAAAATGGGCTTGCTATGCAGCTTCCAAGGCAGGTCTGCACCGGCGATTGTTTGAGCGTTCTCTCAAATACAGATGGATGTTTTGTCTGGCAGGAAACGCAATCAAAAGAGCAGCAGGGCGGGTCAATTATCCAGAAACTCCCGGCCATCGGCGCATTCGGTGCTTTGGGCCAGATAATGAGCGCTGGTTTTCAGAATAATAGCCCGCCGTTTGACTTTTCGTCCCTCGTCCCGCATCCCTCGCCCCTTGCAAGTTTAAT
>JAQULX010000520.1 GCA_028718465.1 Dehalococcoidales bacterium
CGCAATCAGCAGTATTAGGATTGATGTAGAGATTCACTACCGGGCTGTTTCCCGCCCATTTTCTGCCCGCATAGACAAATGTAATCTGGAATGGATAGCCTTCCGACTCGATTCCTTCAGAAGTGACCACCTTCACCGGGCCGCTGCTCGGCCAATCGGTATAAGCCTCATTGCCCTCCAGGACAGGCGGTACGACCAACCGTATGGATGTGTCGGACCAGGATATAATTTGACCCGGCGAAAACTCCGGCGGGGATGTGTTGAGATATAAAAATTGGACTGCGCCGGGAGCGCCACCAAAACCGGTCCCGGTAATGGTAATCTCGCTGTCGGTACCCCCCGAAGCGGTATCCGGAGAAATACCGGAAATAACCGGCTCGACGGCTTGAGCATGAGCCGCATCCGGACTGACAGCAGGCAATATCAGGATAATTATTAACGCAAGCATCGAGAAAAACAACCACGCTGGCCTCTTCATGCGCAAATCCTCCCCAACTTAACCAAAGCCTAATTTCTTAATAGCAAAAATACGTGGCTTTTTGATTATCCGAAAGGAGGATTTAGAGTGAGGTAATCAGCTTAAGCCAAACCACGGGATTGGCATAAGCCGATTGTCTAACGCTTAGCTGTCACCAGCACTTTCCTGGGGCTCAATATGTTTTCGCTGTCCCGTTCGGCGGCGAAGTCCGCAATATTCTTCATGGTGGTTTCCGCTATCTCGCTCATTGCTTCACGGGTAAAAAACGCCTGATGGCTGGTAATAAGCACATTGGGTAAGCTGATCAATCTGGAGATCACATCATCCTGGATCACCCGGTTGGAAAGATCGCGGTAATACAGGTGAGATTCCTCTTCATAAACATCCAGGCCAATCGCGCAGCCCTGGCATCTTTTAAGAAGCGGGATCAGAGCGCGGGCATCAACCAGTTCTCCGCGGCTGGTATTAATAAGCATAGCCTCTTCTTTAAGCAGAGCAATGGTATTACGGTTAATCATGTGATAAGTTTCCGGAGTCAGCGGAATATGCAGGCTAATAATGTCGGACTGGTGGAGCAGTTCATCCAGGCTGACATATTTCAAGCCCATCCCGATAAGTCCCGGATTTTGATATTTATCATAACCAAGCAATTGGCAGCCGAATCCATGCATGATGCCGGCAAACACAGCGCCAATACGGCCTGTTCCGATAACTCCCACGGTCTTACCGTGCAAATCGAAGCCCAACAGCCCGCTAAGTAAAAAATTGCCGTCACGGACACGCAAATAAGCCCGGTGGATTTTACGGTTAAGGGCCAGGACAAGCCCGACGGCAAACTCGGCAACAGAATAGGGAGAATATGAGGTTACCCGCATAACGGTGAAATTCAACCTGCCGGCTGCTTCTATATCGACATTATTGAACCCGGTTGCCCTGAGCGTAATCAGCCGTGTATCTCCCCGACGCAGCCTCTCCAGGACCGGGGCGCTTAAATCATCTTGCACAAAGCAGCAGATGGCGGGATAATCGCGGGCCAGTATGGCAGTCTGTTTTTCCAGCCTGGCTTCAGTATAGTCGATCTGATGCACACCTCGATTCGCCAGATTGAAAAACTCCTGGTCATATACGCGAGCGCTGTAAGTCAGTACTTTCACATCCACCCCTTCCCCACCAACTCATTTGTTCCGGCTTCTATTTTTGTTATACAATACTAAGCTTGTTTTTATGATATTTAGGTTTGAGGCCAGTAGACTGGTAAGGCCAGGCTCCCATGCTGCCATCCATAAACTTAACGTTTTTAAAGCCTGCCCCATCCAGTATGCGTTGCGCCTGGTAAGCTCTCACGCTGGCCTGACAGACAGTGACGATCTCTTTATCTTTATCGATTTTATCCAGGTGTTGTCTTAGCGTATCCAGAGGCATCAATTTCACCTGGGGAGCTTCAATACGGTTGGCCTTCCACTCGGCTTCCGAGCGCACATCTCTCGGTGATTACCTGGCGGACCTGGCCTTTGCTTCCTTCGAAACCGCTAACCCTCTGGCCGAATACAACTTTCAGGCCCTGGCTCCTGACGTGCTTTTCCAGATAAGCGGCCATTTCAAAGTCCAGTATGGCCGGCATAAGCCAGTTTAAAGATTCGATAACAGTAACATCCAGTCCCTTCAGCACCAGGGCTTCCGCCATTTCCATGCCAATCAGCCCCGACCCGATAATAACGGCCTTCCTGATATTCCTCGATATGCGTCTTTTGATGGCATTGGCATCATCTATTCCGGAAAGGGTGAAAATTCCTCTTAGCCCCATACCCTGCATATCAGGTACTACCGGTTTGCTGCCGGTAGCCAGCACCAGGTGGTCGTATTCCAGGGTCAATCCGACGCCGGTTTTCAGGTTGACCGCTTCTATGGCCTTCCGGCTGCGGTCGATGCTTAAAGCCCTGGTCCCGGTAATTACATCTACGTTAAAAACATTCTTGAAATAGCCTGGGCCCCGCACGGATAAACTGCTCTCCCTGTCTATTACTCCGGCAACGTAATTATGGAAGACCGCAGGTAGCCGTAGAGACATAAGCGCTCTGCTCGACAACAGTTATCAAAGCGTTCGGATCGCATCTTCTGGCTCTGGCCGCCGCCTTCGGTCCGCAGGCAGAGCCGCCAACTATTATGATCCTGTTTCTTTCCATGGCCGCGAGCCGCCCTCCTTAATCCTGATTTACTTCCCTTCTCTAACCTTAGTGCACTGTCCACCCACCATCAATTACCAACTCGGAACCGGTCAGGTATCTGGACTCATCCGAAGCCAGGTATAATACGCCGTAGGCCACATCTTCCGGTTCTCCCAGGTATCCAATCGGCTGCTCCCGATGATGCCTTCCGCCCCGGCAGGATCTTTTTGAATCCATTCTGCGACAACAGCAACTTTTCCGGCAACCCTGCCCATGATCTCCTCCTTTTACCAGACCTCTTATAAGGCTATTACCCTTTTCCTTTGTAGAGATGCCCGGCGGTGTAACCTTTGCGTAAGCGCCGGTCGGCAACAGGTTGTTTGA
>JAQULX010000521.1 GCA_028718465.1 Dehalococcoidales bacterium
AGCGGCAGACTCGCAGGTATTAGCCTGCAAAATCCGCCGCGTGTTTTTCACTCTGGTGGAAACTATTTAGTTACTTTTTGTCGAATATCCCGCTCTTAATCCCTTCCTCGTACCTCACCGGCTGCCCGTGCTGGGTAAACAGCTTCAGGGAGCCGAAAGGGATTTCATTCCTGATTAACAGTATCAGTCCTCTCTCCCTTTCCGTTACATCCATCTGTTTTCTGGTTTCGTACTCGGTTTTTGTCTCCATATAGTTTACTCCATTATATCATATTCGATAGTCCGCAAATAAGGGTTAGCTTAAATAATCCCGCAAATGCCTACCCCTGGCACTCCGCCTCAATTTGCCGATGGCTATTGCCTCTATCTGGCGGATGCGCTCACGGGTCACTCCTACCACCTGCCCGACCTCTTCCAGCGTGTGATTGATGTTATCCTGAAGCCCGAATCTCAGAGAGGGGCTGCATACCGGCGGCCTTCAGGCGACTGGTGACTATTTTCTCATCCATGCCCGCCTCGTTTGCCAGCTCCGCATTGTCCGGCGTCCGTCCCACCCGCTCCACAAAGCTCTTTCTGGCTTTGGTCAGCTTTTGCAGGTCGATGTTGACATGAACCGGAAGTCTCACCGTCCGGGAGTCATCCTCTACCGCCCGGCCTACCGCCTGCCGTATCCACCAGACGGCATAGGTGCTGAATTTGAAGCCCTGCTTATAGTCCCATTTTTCGACAGCCTTCAGGAGGCCGATATTCCCCTCCTGGATGAGGTCGGGATATCTCACGCCCTTGCCCTGGTACTTGGCAGCTACGGACATCACCAGCCGGAGATTGGAGGTAATCAATTTGTCTTTGGCATCGATGTCGCCCTGCTCCATGCGCCGGCCTAATTCCTGCTCCTGCTCGAAGGTCAGAATATCGGTGCCGGTGATGTCCTGCCGGTACTGGATGACTGATTGCATATCCTCAAGTATGCTGAGTCGCTGATAAGTTTCAGTTGTCATTTGGCCTCCGTGTCCAGTTTTTCTATCAAGCCCCTTACCAATTTCCGGTGTTTTTCTGCCCTGGGTTTCTCTTTGCCCTGCATGTATACCTGGCTGTACAGGTGTGCGGACTGGCTCTGGTTTATCATCCTCTCGGTTTGGCAGCCCTTGCATGGCAGCTCCGTACTCACCCCGTAAATCCGGCAAAGGAAAGGCCGCACAGGGTAGATAAGGCAGGAATTGTCTTTTGCCAGGTATGGGCAGTTAATGCCTATCTGGTAGTTAAAATCTTTGAATTCTACCTTGTGTGACTCGCACCAATCTTTGATGTTGCGCAGTTCTGCTAGCGAAGGGAAGAGAATCCCGCAGCACTTACCGCAATTCGGGGGACACTTCGAAGCCGGGATTTGCTTATAGATTTGCTCAAGTTTCGGATTCATTTTGCCTCCGTTAAATTTGGTTTGAAAAACCCTAACTGACCCCTGCACGGTATCGGCTGGGAATAAAGTACTGGGTCACGGAAGACGAAGCCGTACCGGCCCACGAACCATGGAGAGTTGGACTTGCTCACGCAGTCGGTTATGGTGGCTGCGCCGATGATGGCCCCTAATACTTCCTCTCCGCAAACTTTTAGATACTCTTCTTTCTGTAAGTCATTCAGATTTCGCATTATAAAATCTTCGACATCCCAGCTATAATCACCTACTTTCGAAGCGTGAATATAAACCCGACAGGGTAACTCAATCTCGAAATTAGTGTCATGGTATCCGCGCTTTCTGCCGATTCTCCAGTCTCTATTTTCGATGTCCTTGTACCCCTTGCAGATTAGCCATGCCCACGGCTGTTTGATGGATAAGGCATAGACAGGTTTATTCATTCCCGATCCTCCGGCTTTTTGTACTTTAACCCCAGCTCCTCGAAGATGCTCCCCTCCGTGTCTCCCGCAATCCGGGTTTCGTCAAACGTCCCGTCGGCAGCATCTTTGGTGGCTCTCATTCCGCCCAGGCGAAACAGCCCGCTGCCGTCGGCATGGAGCTTCATACCCTGGTACCGGGCCAGCTTGCACAGATAGACGTTGTGACGCTTGCTGCCGGTCCGGATGAGCAGCAGCGTCGCCCAGGTCTCCGGAGTGGCGATGTAGATATCCAGCTCTATTTCCGGGCGAGTGACCCGGATGATTTTCTGTCCGCCGAGTTTAATCGACCCCAGCTGTCGAAGCTGATAAACAAACTGGCCCTGATTTGAGGGAATGGCTACGATATCGATGTCATTGACCCAGGGACGCCGGCGCCGGATGCTGCCGGCTATTTCGACCTTCTCACAATAAGGCGAGAGCTTATCTTTGACCTGATTGGCGATGATTTCAGCCTGTTCTAATTTCAATCTTTTACCTCCTTTACTCTTTTTTCGAAATTCTCCCAGTCCTCCGGCCTCAAAATATCCATCCTGATATTGGGGTTTACGGCCTGGCAGCGGGTGAGAGCCATGACCCATTTTTCCTGCTTCGGGGAGAGAGCGCCTTTGCCAGTCTTGCACTCAATCCACCAGATGAGCAGTCTATCCGGATGGACGGCGAAGATATCCGGCTCGCCCTCATCGCCCTGAAGGGGAGTCCGCCAGCCCTTGCCGGTCATCGCCGGGCGGATTATCCGGGCCAGCCATCCGTTCTCACGCAGGCATTTAATCACCTTATCCTGCCACTGCTGCCAGGTAATGCCGGTAGACGGTCTGCCGAAGTGAGCACTCAGGCTCGCCGGGGTATGCCTTTCAGCCGGTTTCGCCGGGCACCCCTCGATACTCAAGTCCGGGTTTCTCTTGAGCAGTTCCTGCAGCTCGTGTTCGTTTTCGATGCGGTTGGGCATTAAAATGCTCCCCTTTTATGGTAATTTTGGCATCTTAATCTTTTTAGATATTTCCTTTGCCATATTTCTACCTTTGCACGTTGGACACCATTTTCGACCCATCATATCCTCAGCCATTTTCCCACCACATTCAATGCAAATCATATTACTCTCCCCTTATTTAACTATT
>JAQULX010000522.1 GCA_028718465.1 Dehalococcoidales bacterium
CGGAAAAAGCCACTGGTGCTGGCACGGATGTCAGAGGCAGAATTTTACTAGTCTTTAGTTTCTCATAGAACTGATCAGAACTTAGGTCAAGCCCATCACGGTAGGTGTCAGTACCAAAGCGAACAACTAGGGGGACCACTGTAATGCCGAACTCTTCAGCTACCTTAGGAGGCAGGTCAGCAACGCTATCAGTCACAACAGCTACTTTAGGCATAGCATTACCTCCAATTAGTTAGTTCGGCCTTTGTTAGCATGCCTCCGAGTACTACTAGCCATAGCGATACGACAATCGGCACACCTAAAACCCACCAGCTTAAGGTCTCGTATTGGATGTTCTCGATGACCATTCCGGACAATAAATAGAGGAGACCAATCCCACTCGTGGCCAGCATAGAATCTGCCACTACACGCCAGCCTCTCGGTGTTAGAAGTTTATTTACTATCATCGCTACCTCCTTACTCGATTATCTCATATTATACCTTCATGCAGAATATCGTGAAAAGTGAAAGAGAAGGGAGCTGCGTTTAAGTATTGATGAGATTGAGGGTAAGGCTGACATTATATTTGTTTTATGCTAACATTCGCTTTTAAAGGTCTTTTAAAGGATGGTAATTGGTATAGAGTCACAAAGTGTGTTGGGTGTGATGCTCCTCTCTTAAACCAGTTTCCTATCCATAGAGAAACACGATTTCTAGTGATTTACCGTAAAGAATATTATGAATATACTGCTACGTTGGCCTAATCTTATCAGCCGTGCATTCAGATGTGATGGAATCAAATTCCGAATGGAATAACATGAGTCAATGCCCGGTAAATAACCATGGAGGTACGGGATAACGAAGTTCTTCCGGAGAAGATGGATAAAAATAGCGATTTTTCTGGCCAGCCTTGTCGCTATCAGCTTTGCTCTATCATATGCTCTTCAGGCCCTATATTCCCATTTTGAGTTACCTGTTAACAGATTCTTTTTACTTGCTTATTTCGTAGTCTTCGGCACCTCGTTTCTGGCTAGCGTTACCATTATCACTCCTGTCCATATAGCTCTACCCATCATGATAGTTGCCGCCACGAGGTGGAATCCCTGGCTTGTTGCTTTCTCTGCCAGCTTGGGCGGGGCATTAGGTGAACTCAGCGGCTACTATGCTGGTTATATCGGAAAAAGGATAGCTTCGATCCAAGATATGAAAGGCTACAATATGATTTCAGACTGGATGAATCGGAATGGTATCTGGACGATATTTATCTTTGCGGTACAACCTGTTTTACCTTTTGATATTGCCGGTATTATCTCTGGTGTTGCTAGAGTGCCTCTGTACAAGTTTTTACCTGCCCTTTGGGGAGGGAAGTTCATCAAGAATGTCTTGATTTGCTTCTTCAGCACAGGATTACTTGGCTTGCTGCCTTTCTGGCCTTCCTAGCCACGGACTTTTAAATACAACGGGAGATAAATACCAAAGCAATATTGAGCAAAGATAGCTCCTCATCCTCAGCAAATAATCAGCTTAAGTTACCTCCGGTTAACAAAACCGAGTTTTGTTGGATAACAATATTAAGCATTTGTTCAGTAAATGTCCCCGTTTAAAGTGAACCTACTATAGCGATAATACCCACAATAATCAGCCAAATACCGATAATAGTGGTTACAAACCTCGGCCAAACTAAAATTATTACACCCAAAATAAGTGTGACTATACCACCAATGAGCCCGCCAACCCCTAAAAATCCTCCCAACATACTAGAATTCCTCCTTTACGCATATGAATACTTGCATATAGCTCTTTATATATATCTCCCACAGCGAGACCGTTCTAAGTCGGCACTAACTCCTTGTTAATTATTTGATTTGGCAGATTTTGAACGGTAGAAACGATGTCTCTAGCCCTTCTGAATCGCAACACTATTACTACCACTTGTAATATTATCGCTTCTTAGCATGCTCTATTGCCCAGGACTTCTTATCATCATCCAAATAGTTTTCGATATTATTCTCTGGGTCGTTCCACAGGGATTCGATCCACTCTTCCAAAGCCCTAGTCTTCAGTAAGCATCGGTAACTGTCATCAATCTGTCTGTTGTCATCCTTATCGACAACCTTTATTAACCAATACCCACCTTTAGTGGAAAATGTATCATAGCGGATTGGTTCACTTACTGTTTCCAGCTCAGAGTTGAAAAGAAATTCGTCAAATGCAGGACTCTCTTTGCCTCGTTTTAGCCAACCCAGGTCCCCTCCGTCTTCCTTAGACCATTCGTGTTGGGAAAACTCCTTCGCTAGTTCCCCAAAGTCTTCACCGGCATCCAGTCTACTTTTTACCTGCTGGGCTTCTTCCTCAATCCCCAGCAGTATTCCCAGAACATTTGCTCTTTCTTTTTTCTCTAATACCTCTATCAGCCAGTAACCCCCTTCGGTTACAATAGTATCATCGAATATCGGTTCGCTTATGGTTTCTGGTTCTATCTCCGGGTTAAAAACAAACTCAGCAAAAGCGGGGCTCACCTCATCAGGGGCCCACAAGCCCAAATAGCCATCAAGTTTCTTGGAACTTTCGTGTTCAGAAAGCACTGCAGCCATTTCGCCGAAATCCTTATCATCCATCAGTTTTTCCCTTACCCATTGTGCCTCCTCTTCACTCCAGAGCAATATTCCTCGAACATCAGCTTGTTCCTCTCGTTCCAATACCTTGACTATCCAGTAGCCCGTATTCTTGATTACTTCCTCATCATGTATCGGGGCGCTCAGAATACCCACTTCAGAACTGAAGGCATACTCATCAACCACGGAAGTGCCCAATAGTACCGCTAAGGCACCTTCAGGTTGCCAGCCAAGGTCACCATCCTTATCTGCAGAAACTTTTTCAAAGGAAAGCTCGCCAGCCAAACTGCCGAAGTCCTCCCCTGCCTCGATGCGGGCTCTAACTTCAACTGCTCGCTCCTCACTCTCCAGCAGCATTGCCATTATGTGTCGTTGCTCAACAAATGTCGGCACCTCTTTTTCA
>JAQULX010000523.1 GCA_028718465.1 Dehalococcoidales bacterium
TAATAAGCTCATCAGTGCGCTCTTTTACTCTTTTCTCGAAATCAGCGCCGGATGGTCTCGATATACTGTCGGGATGGTGGATAATCATTTCGCCGTTAAATTTTCCGGCATTGTCCCAGATAACTCCAATAGAGATCCGGGTTGTCAGCCGTCTGTTGTCCCTGGTAAAGGTTACGGTCTCGCCCATCCAGACGCTCTTTTCAGTCAGTGAGTTGACCACTTCTTCAGTGAGGACCTGTAGTATTGCAGCGCGGGCCTGCTCGGAGGTATTGCCTGCTATTATCTCTTCGGCCCGCCACCCCAATAAATCTTCAGCCGCCTGATTCCATCCGGTAATATTCAGGTCTTTGTCGGTGGTGATGACAGCGTCGCTGGATGATGCGGTAATAAATGATTGAAATTGTTTTAGCGCGGCAATCTCATCCCGGGTTTTTCGCAGTTCTTCGCGGGCTCTTTCCAGTTCTTCCCTGGATTCGTTATTGGAACTGTGCGACTTCAGTTGATAAAATAGCCGGCGAACCTGCTCTGCTTCTGAGTTGAGCATATCTGCCTGATTCAGGAGAGAATTTTTTTCCTCATCCGGAGAGGAGCGTTTTTTTTTAGAGAGACTCCAATCAGTACTCAATATACCTTACCCGGTAATACCTATACTTCAAAGCTTGAATGAATTATAATCGATCATGATCGATATGTAAACATATTATCCGTGGAGTGTCGATAGAACCTGGATATCGGGTCGCTCCGGCAGCGGCCCATTTGATTTAAAAGGAAAGATATGGCATCATCCTCTTAGTACAGACAATCTCACCGGAAGGTGGAGGATACTGTGGAAAGGGGCTTACCTGGCCTGACTATATAACGCAAGAATTGAATGTGATAAACAGGTTGTCATGCCGGAGGCTGAGAGTGATGTCATGTCGGAGAATGTTAAAGCGAGCGAAACTCCGGGCGGGATTAATTTGATTAAATATTTAACAGGATATTTACATAAAAACGGATGATCTACCGGCAATATTAATTTTATTATAGGGGGTTGATAATGCAGAATCCTGATGGACCTTATCCCGGCAGACAACTATTCCTGGGCATGACCGGCGCGGGAGATCCCTTTTTCACCTATCTGGTTACCGGCCGCTCTCCGGAGAGCCGGGAGCGCAAGGCTGTCCTTATTAACGACGTGGTCCGTATAATGCCTCTGGGCAAGCAAGCTTACGATCCGCTGCGGCACTATTCCGCAGTTAAATTTGATAACGATTCCGAGACGCTGGCTGTCAGTAATGGAATTCAAACTGAAGCTGTGTTTGAAATGTATAAACTGGTCTTCAATACGGCATCTTTACCAACTCCGGTCTATATGGAAAAGATCATGGAAGGGGCAGGCGCTGAGCCGGACAGCCAGCACACCCCGAGAATAGCCGGTGTTATCGCCGGGACCGGGAACCGGGACAGCCATCCGGTTTTCGTTATCGGAATCAAGGCATTTAATTCACCGGCCCGGGCGTATAAAGTGGAACCGCGGCCGGGAACTATGATAGGCATCTCCACTTACAATGGGTCGATGGACAATCCTGAAGCCAGAGATCCCTCCTCTCCTTTATCGGAAGTACCTGTTACAGGCCACACCCCGGAGGAACTGACCCGGTTTTTATTCGATATCTCGTCGGCTTCTTATAAAGGTAATGATATCCGGGTTTGCTCGGTTGGAGGAATCCTTTCCGGCAAGCAGGGCTGGAACATATCCATTAATAACGTATACCCATAAATGAGTCTGAATTATCATTAATGATTAAGGAAGGAGAGAGGGATAGGACTACCCCACCCGGAGATGCTTCAGGGCGCTCAGAGGGCACCCGCCATTCCGTTTCGCCTTCGGCGAGGGTATTAAGGTATCCATTGCAGGCTTCCAGCATGACACCATTATGGGCTTCCAGCATGATAGGTGAAGAGTCGTCGGACTTATTATGCTGTTTCAACAGCATACAATTCGGAAGCTCCCGTTAATCATCGTATAATGCTTTGACACATGTGATTAGAGTCACTATAATTAGGGTAGCGTCGGATAGATCAAGTACATGAATACATAAGGAGGGCACAGAACAATGGCTAATGTAGTTGGGAAGAGATATCGCTGTACCAAATGCAACTGCGAGTTCATCGTTACCAAGGGTGGCAGCGGAGAACTGAAGTGCTGCGGTCAATCCATGGAACTCAAGAAATAATAAATCGGAAAGTTAATTAAGGAGGCGAGTTACAGTGGCTAATCAGTTAGGTAAAAGATATCGCTGTGCTAAATGTGGTACCGAAGTATTATGCACCAAGGCCGGAACAGGTGAAGCGGAATGCTGTGGTGAACCCATGAAAACCCAGGAAGCCAAGCCCATTCCATCATCCGACTAAACTCAAACCTGTTTATTCCCGCTTAAACAAATTATTCCAGACAAATAAAATAATAATCTGCGAAACAGATAGGGGGCAGCTTAACTTCGTCACTGTCCCCTATTTTACTTCCCCTGCAGCAGGCAGAAGAACTCGTTGCGCGTAGCTGTGCGACTGCGAAAACTGCCTCTAAGGGCGGAGGTTACCAGCGCGCTTCCGGGCTTCTTGATTCCCCTCATAATCATACAAAGGTGTTCTGCCTGGACGACTACCGCCACTCCATCCGGCTTAATGGCCTCTACAATATCGTCAGCGATGGCGGAAGTCAGCCTCTCCTGAAGCTGAGGCCGTTTGGCAACTATCTCTACTACCCGGGCCAGTTTGCTGGCCCCGACAACCCTGCCTTCCTTATTCGGGATATAGCCGACATGGGCTACACCGTAGAAAGGCAGCAGATGATGCTCGCACATAGAATAGAAGGGTATATCCCGGACGATCACCATCTCGCGGTGACCTTCTTCAAAACCTACCTTCAGTTCTTCCCTGGGGTCCGTCCCGATACCGGCAACCAGCTCGGAATACATTTCGGCTACCCGCCGGGCGTGTCCGTCAGTCCCTCC
>JAQULX010000524.1 GCA_028718465.1 Dehalococcoidales bacterium
TGGCATGGTAGAAAAGGAGCCACCCAAGTTCGGTCTTGATTGGCGGTGCTCCTGCGCCCCTTACGATGACATCCCAAGCGTCTTCACGTCTTGTGGTGGCGCCGCTGTAATAGCTATGGAAGGAATGGCCCGGCTTTAGAATCAGACTTTCGTGATAGCTAACCATTATTTGTGGATTAAGACTGTGCAGAATAACATATTTACCCCTTATTTTTTCCGGGAAAATGACCCAGTTCTTATGCACCTGGCTCAGTGGCGAAATTAAAGTCGGTTTATCCCACTTCCACCTTTTGCTCAAAAAATCCTTAACGCCAATTGAGGTTAGTGCCATACGCAAGTCCGTATCGCAAGCAGTATAGGTCAGGCGTATCACGTCTTCGCCAGCTATACGCACCATGCGAGGATCTTCAACACCACCCAAGCCACCCCCGGAGGAATAAGAGTAAATATTAAGAAACCTCTGAACAAGCCTTAAACCACCTTAACTCCATTAACTTCGGTAAGTTTTTTTACGGATCAGGTATTTTTAAAGGCTATATCAGCCGTTTCAAGTCATTTAAAATCCCTTTTTCAGGTTTATTTTCAGATATTTTCCTCTTTTAGGCATACTATGCCCTTGTTCCCTGTAATTCATGACGCACCAGATATAAATTGGCCAGGGCAAATAGACTGAATACCTGCGCCCCGTTTTTCACCAAGCCCTTGTACCTCGTCTTCTGATACCTCCACAGGTGCTTTACTACCAGGAAAATATGTTCGACCCTGGCTCTCGTCTGGCTCTGAGTGTGATTATATTCTTCATCTTCCGGAGTAAGTTTACTGTATCGGCAACCTTTACGATTCACACGCCAATTGACACCTTTAACTTCGTACTCTTTTTTCTTCTTCTCACTACTGTAAGCGCTATCTCCATAAATGGACTGCTCGTCTCCATGCAACAGTTCATCCATTACCCGAGAATCATGTACCGCCGCATCCGTGACCACCACATCGTGCACCAGTCCTTTCCCTATGTCTGAGCCCACATGCACTTTCATGCCGAAATACCATTGATTACCTTTCTTCGTCTGTTTCATCTCCGGGTCTCTGGTATGGGTCTGGTTCTTTGTGGATGACGGCGCACTGATAATAGTCGCGTCAACTATCGTCCCTTCCCGTAAGAGCAATCCTTTCTCTGATAAGTAGTGCTTCGTCTCTTCAAAGATTTTCCTTGTCAATTCATGCTTCTCCAGTAAGTGACGAAAGTGCAGTATCGTAGTCTCATCAGGTATGACGTCTATGGCAAGGTCTATTCCGGCAAATCGCCTCATTGATTCTATATCATAAAGTGCATCTTCCATTGCCGGGTCAGATAGCCCATACCATTGCTGCATGAAGTATATCCTCAACATCCGTTCTATCGGCATCGGTTGCCGTCCATTGCCGGCTTTGGGATAATACCCCTTTATTAGCTTCAACAATTCTCCCCACGGAATCACTTTTTCCATTTCCTCAAGGAATTTTTCTCGACGGGTTCGCTTTTTCTTATTCTCATATGCCAGGCTTGCAAACGATGCTCTCATCATCCTTGATTCCCCCTCTACGAGACTATTGTTTTAATTATATCTCACAAGAGGGACTTATTCAGAGATTCCTTAGATGTAGAAGAGGAAATTACATGCTCATACACCGGATCCTCCAGCCTATCATTTACATTGTAGCCTGTTTCAGACGCGGCATAACCAAAACGGGAAATTCCGTCGTCTCCGATTGCCCGGTATATAATATGGACTTTCCCTTCCAGAAGCACCGCTCCTGGATTAAATGTTTGGCTCGATTCCCACCGGTGCTGCGTTTTCGGCTCGATAATAGGATTACCGGTAAACTTTTTTAAATACGCGAAAGATTTTGTCATCTTACCTCCACAACTAATGGAAAGCCGGATGAAATCTTATCTGAAAGGATAAAATTTGTCATTAGTCACATTCACGAGGGAATATTAAATTAGATTAAACCCAATAAAAGCGATCGCTGTTCCCGTTTCATTTGTAGATAACTGAATTTTTACATTTATAAACGGTGAATCGGTAATCTAAATAGGTTCGAGGTTGTCTTCAATTATAGTTTGTCGAGAAAGAAAAAACAATTTGACGGAATGCGATTTTCCAAGAATGTAATAGCATAGTTTTTCTCAATCATACGGCGCTCTTTGTCATTCATGTGGTACAATTACATAAAATTAATATCACTAATACATTCTCAGGGAGATAAAAAATAACACAAGTGTCCCCCAGATCAATTCGTTCAATCAAGCTTCAAAATTATCTCTATAAGTATCCCTCAGGGACTTACCATCAGAGAAATTGCTGAATATTCAGGCGTAATTCTTAATAACAAGTCAGAGAGATTTACTCGATTTACAGATACAAGGAGCATAAAGAATGACGGTAATAGACGTTCGATTCATGCTTTCGGGGAAACTAATACCTGTAGACCATGGCTATCGGCTTTTTTCAGCGATATCAGAAATTATCCCCGAGTTGCATGAGCGAGAAGGGTTCGGTATTGCTCCTATTTTCGGACGATTAGCTGGCAACAGGTATCTGGTAATTTCAGGCAATAGCTTCCTGACCATTCGTCTCCCATCAGAGGAAATAGCCACGGTACTGCCAATCGCTGGCAAAACTCTACGCATAGGCGAGAGCGACATTCATGTAGGCGTACCTCAAACAAAGGTGTTGGTCCCAAGCGCTCGCGTCTACAGTCACCTTGTTGTGATCAAAGGTTTTGTGGAACCGGAAGCTTTTCTCGAAGCTGTGGGACGCCAGCTTATTAAAATGGATATTAAAGCCAAACCATCGCTAGTAGAACAAACCCATATTGCTGAATTTAACACAAAAAAAACTTTCGGCACGCACTCGTCTTACCTAAGACGGACCATACGTATACATGAAAAGAACATTGTTGGTTTCGCGCTTAGAGTCGAGGAACTGAATGCGGAAGAATCTATCC
>JAQULX010000525.1 GCA_028718465.1 Dehalococcoidales bacterium
CTTCTTCCTCATCAGAAATACCATCACAAACAGCCACGTTCCACCCAAGCCAGCCCAAGAAGCCCCCAAAGTTTTTTAATGGTATAGGACAATCAGAAGAAATTACCCATCCTTCAGCTCCGAAAATACCGAATGGAGAGTACCCGCCAACTGTAAAACCTTCAGTGGCAAAAATATAAGAGGCTGAAATATTGCTACTTGTGGTGATATTTTCGGATATATCCACGTCTCCATAGGCAAAAGTAGTAGGTATGGTAATAATGATTAGACCGATAAAAACCATAATCAATACACTAAAAAACCTCTTCATTTACATATACCTCCACTTTGTAGCCTGACGGATTTGAGCTATTTCTGATGCAGACAAGGCACGGTTCCAGACGGCAACCTCTCCGATGATACCGTCAAAACAACGGCTAGAACTTCCAGAATCCCCAATGTATAAACTTTCGGCAGCATGAGCATCAATCGGGCCTGCCGTAGCATCCCCCGTTGTTAAAACATTATCAACATAGATTAAAACATTTGTGCCGTTAAATATCCCCACAACATGATGCCATGAACCAAAGGAACAGGCGGCAGACGCTCCTTTAAATACAGCACCTACTGATATAGCTAAATTAACAATGGCTCCGCCATTCATGTGAAGCCGTATCATCTGCTTGTCTAAGATACGTCCTAAAGTGCCCTCCCCACCACTGCCCGGTTTTATCCACGCATCAACGGTAATATTCCCTGTTAGTGCATCCAGTGTTGCTCCTGACCCACAGTTGATAACATCGTCCGTACCGTCAAAGGTTCTGCCGGTAGAACCCCAGACAGCGTTTGTAACAGCGCAGGAGTGATGATATGGTTCAAGCGACCTGAAAGAACTTCCTTGCAGTTTCTCGTACCAGAGAGGAACGTATAAGACGCAACCATTCAACAAAGAGCCACTGAGTAATCTTGAAGGTTTGGTTATTAAGTATTCTGGCCATAACATTCTATTTCTCCATAAAGTCAGGGTCGAGGGATAAGATGCCTAACTTGAATTTCGGAGAGGCTCCGGCTGCGATGGTCGGCGTTCCCCTACAGACTGCTTGAATGTAGAAAACACCATCCGGCGCGATATACGCCTTCCCGATGTTCAAAAGTTCGGAGGTCTGGCAGTTGATATGGTCGTCAAAGGCGAAGAAAGCTATCTCAGTTACAAACCTGAGAATGTCGGTCGTACTTGGTGCCCATGCCGCGTCACTCGCTATCTGGGTGATAGAACCATTGAAAACCTCAAGGTCAACCTGTGAACCCTCATCGTCAATGTCGTAGAAGGTCGCGCTGTAGATTATTCCTCTTTTGGGGACAGGAAGTTTAACAATCGTCCCGAAGCAATCATTAGCATCAAAAGCATCCCCCGCCGTTATTCCCGGAATCATGACCGGTCTGATAGGACAGGACACGATTTTTGAAGCTGGTATTAATTGTATGGCTTTCTCAATATCTTCAAGGCTCATGTTATTCCTCCACTTCCTGACCGAGTATTAATTCATTTACACGGCGGTTATTTCTGATTTCTGCTGCCGTAGTCTCGATTTCTGTTTTAGCCTGGTCTACCGCCGTGACCACCGGCCCGCCATCAACAATCTTGATGGGAAGAACGTCCGGCGCAGGTGTTCCGATGTCCAAATCCCTTCCGTAATCTCTCATATCTCCTCCTTTATGGTTTTCTGCCTCGCCATGTATTATCCAGAATTTCTCTGATTTCCCTTAAAATATCATTCATGGTTTTAAGTTCCTGAAGTATCTTATAATCGGTAGGTATTACCTCCGGTGGTTTTCTCGGTTTTCTCTTTCCGGTCTTTTCCATATCAACCTCTGCCAATCTTGGGTAGATTTATCATCTGCTGTGGAGGTTGCATCTTGGAGTTCATTTCAGAAAGCATTAAGACCATTGCATTAAATGAACATGTGCCGAATTTCTGGACTCCCGTGTGCATCTGCATGAAAAGGGTACATTCTTCTCCGGTACATTCAGAATTTTTAAACGGACAGAGTTTCTTCTTGGGTTCTTCATTATCACTCATAATTCACCCCTTGAGAATTGCGTAATCCTTTTCCTCTCTCCGGCTGCCATCTTCCCGATAAACTGAGCCAGCCCAAATCACTTCATGGCTGGAAAATAGTCTTTGACCGGGTTGTTTACAGACAGGGCATTTCGCCTTGTGTTCCTCATTGATAGACTGGTTAACTTCAAAGATGCCGTGCTTTTTGCATTTAAATTCGTAAATCATGTTTCCCCTTGACGGGGGGTAGGGAATTTACCCTACCCCCCATGCTTCCGTTATTGGAAGTTAATCAGGTTGATTTCCACGCTCAACCTTAAAGGCGCAGTTTATTCAGTTGTAGGGAGGGTTAGCTTAATTCAGCTTCTTCAACCTCTGCCCAGACGAAGCCGAGACCGATTTCCTGGGTAGCTTCGGTGACTAAGGGGGCTACTGAGTAGCTTCCACCCGGAGGCACAACGACAGGAACAATCAGCTTAGTGAGCAGACCGAAGTCTACGAGCGATACCCCGATGTGGAAGTCAATGGTGCTGATAGGCACCCAGCCGTCATCAATGACAGTTGCGCCCCTGTCCAGAATGACAACGCCATCATAGGCTCCCTGAAGGGCGGCCATGCCCATGATAGCCCCGGCACCAGTGGCCTGAAGGGTAATGTCGCGCGTCAGGGCAGCCGCCGCGAGTTTATGAGCGCAATGCCAGATAGTTACCTGCTCGATAGCGGCTGGCGTTACATCACCGATAAAGGATACACCAAGCACGATGTAAACTCTCCCGGATGATTCAGGATTCTGCATCGTTAGACCCGCCGTTGTGGTCGGAGGTGCGGTCAGGCCGGCAGTAGTAGTCTGGTCTTGCACGGCCCAGACTTTCCCCGCATAAACGAGAGAAGCCATGTCGGGGATATGCTTGTAGATGCTCATCCGTCCTTGTTCCGTAGTCTTTACGTCTCT
>JAQULX010000526.1 GCA_028718465.1 Dehalococcoidales bacterium
GGCACGGGGGGCCTACCTGTGCATGTCAAGAGCAATCAATGAAGCCGGATTGACCGCCGACGACATAGATCACATCAACGCTCATGGGACCTCTACGCTGGCCAACGACCAGGTAGAGACCCTGGCTATAAAAAAATTGTTAGGTGATCGCAGTCGGAAAGTTCCGGTGACCGCCAATAAATCCATCTTGGGGCATCTCTGGGGTGGGGCCGGAGCGGTCGAAGCTGCTATCAGCATCCTGTCTATTGTTAATAGCACTATCCCGCCGACCATAAACTATGAGACTCCCGACCCGGAATGTGATCTGGACTATGTACCGAATTTAGCCCGCCGGGCTGACATTAAGACGGTATTATCCAACTCCTTCGGTTTTGGAGGGACCAACGGTTGTCTGGTAATAGGCAAGTACCGGTAAAACGGCAGCGGGTTCCCGTTTTTTATTATTTCAGTCATTCTATACATTGGAATTCTTCCGATAGTCTATATAAAGCGCATAAAATTTTTGCCGACCTGTCATGCCGTAGGCCTCTCTCCCCTTCCTTAGTTCTTAATCTTTAATCATAATTCTGTCCCTTCCCCGCCGGATACCCCGATGCATCCGATCCGGGCGGAGCAGAATCCAGGGTGTATTTACTTTGTTCGTTACATATGGTAATAATACTCTTGTACGAATACCTGGAAATTCTGGTACGTAAACCCGGGGCGTAAAGGATAAAGACCCTTCTCTTTATGCCCTCATACCCGGAGGCAGCCGGGGAGAGTATATTTTGCATTCATGTTTAGCATAGTGCTGTACCAGGTAATTTGGGGTATAATAAAGTTAAGACGTGTTGAAAGGTGGAAGGATATGTCAGAGAGACATGAGCTATTGAAGGGTAACATAGATTCCCTGTTGCTTTGCCTTATTAGCGGTCAGCCAATGTACGGATATCAGATAATCAAGGAGCTGGAAGATCGTAGTCAGGGTTATTTTAAGTTCAAAGAGGGTACCCTGTATCCCGCCCTGCACCGGTTGGAAAAAAGCGGGTTGATCGTCGGTAAATGGAAATTATTGCCCAACGGACAGCAAAGAAAATATTATTATATAACCGACAAAGGACTGGAATCTCTGGTTGAGAAAAGGAGCAGTTGGAACGATTATTTCAACGCTATGAACCTGATAATACAGGCGGAGTAAGATTGACGAATCGGCCTTATCCTGGACCAAGATAGGGTCGTTTTTTTATCACCGATAAATAGTTAATTCCCGCGAGGTAACAGATTGTCAACCATAATCGATGAATATCTGAACAGCGTTGAAAGTGAGCTGAGATTAGAAACACCGGCTGAGAAATCCGAAATAATCACCGAGCTGGCCAATCACATCCAGGATGAAGTCCAGGAGTTACAAAACAATGGATTGCGTGAGGATGAGGCTGTCAGCACCTGCATCCGCTTTCTGGGTTCAGCCAAGACAGTCGCCCGGCTGATCTACGAAGCTCACAGCCAGGGAACATGGCAGCAGGCTTTGATGGCTTCTCTTCCCCATATGCTTTTCGGCCTTATCTTTTTGCTCAACTGGTGGAAAGGCATCGGGCCGGTATTGATCACCCTGATAGCGATATTGAGTATTACCGTCTATGGATGGTGGCATCGAAGGACCACCTGGCTTTTTCCCTGGATAGGGTATTCTCTTCTGCCTGTCGTAATCGCGGGGCTGTCGCTGCTATATTTACCCAAAGGATTGGCCTGGCTGGCCGTTATTGTCTATTTGCCACCTGCCTTATGGCTTTTATTCCGCATCATGAGCCAGACTATCAAAAAGGACTGGTTGTACCTGTCTTTGATGCTGCTGCCGATGCCGTTTATCATAAGCTGGTTTGTTGTGACAGACTGGAGATACGGCTTCGGCCCGGGATCTTTGATAAGCTCAGGGCCTCATCAAGCCTGGATCGGATTTAGTTTTTTGGCGCTGGCTTCCGGAGTCATCAGTTTCATCCGTATCCGGAAAAGATGGCTGAAGATTCTGGTGCTGTTTTTGGCTGGAGCAATCACGCTGGGGCTGGTCTATTCTTATGCCTGGGGAAGCCTATCGTTCATCAATCTGCTGCTATTAATACTGCTTCTGGTGAGTATATTCTTAGTACCGGCTTTACTGGAAAACGGCGTTCGCTCAGGCAAATGGGGAAAGATATTCGAACACCCTCCCATGTCGTAGTTGTTTATCACAGGGTAGTTGAATTATGTCGGACATAGCCATTGTTACAGACAGCGTATCCTGCCTTAACAGAGAACTTCTGGATAAATATGGCATCGAAGTGATACCCTTTACTCTTTTTGCCGGCGGCAGGGCCTATCATGATGGCGTGGATATTACCACTACTCAGGCCTATGAGTTGTTTTTAAAAGATCCCGATTCTTTTAAAACAGCTCCATCCACTCCCCGTGATTGCCTGGCGGTATTTCATAAAATGAGCCGGGAGGCAAAAAATATTCTCTGTATTACCGTATCCACGAAAATAAGCACATTTTTCAACGTGGCCAGGATTGCCGGGGAGTTAGCTAAAGAAGAACTGAAGGAAACCCGCATCGAGATACTGGATTCCCAAACAGCCGCGGCAGCCCAGGGGTTTGTGGTGCTGGCAGCTGCACGCGCAGTCGAAAACGGTAAAAACTTCGAAGGAGTAATCGAAGCCGCCCGTGACATGATACCCAGGGTCAATGCCATAGTTCTCCTGGAAACCGTCCGTAATGTTTATCGTTCAGGCAGGGTGCCGAAGATTGCCGCTCAAGCCGCATCGGTATTGAATATACACCCTCTGTTTTCTCTCTACGGATCGGTCAATTTCGTCACTGCCTCCATGAGCAAAAAAATTGGCATACAGCGCATGCTTAAGTTTATGAGAAATAAGGTGGATGGAAATCCGGTTCATTGCGCGGTAATGCACGCCTATGCGCCTGGAGAAGCCCAGGCTTTGCAAAGGCGGGTAGCCCTGGAGTTTAATTGCGAG
>JAQULX010000527.1 GCA_028718465.1 Dehalococcoidales bacterium
GGGGAGACCAGAGCTGGCGGTGTTACCGGAGGAGAACCGCCAGCTTCTGTGTGAATTAGCCCACCAGCGGCAGTTTACCGTGGGCATAATCAGCGGGCGGGCATTATCCGATTTGAAAGGACTGGTGGGTGTAGAAGGGATAGTCTACGCCGGAAATCACGGCTTCGAGATCGAAGGCTCCGACTGGAGCTTTATCAGCCCCGTCTCCGATGAGATCAGGCCTTTATTCAGGGTAATAAGACAAGTCCTGAGTCTAACCCTGAGTACCATCAAAGGAGTTCTGATAGAAGACAAAGGTATGACTCTCAGCGTGCACTACCGCCAGGTGGATGAGGAAAAAGCCAGTGACATAAAGACCCTGGTAGAACGCGCTGTAAGCGATTCTTCTTACAGGGGACTGTTTAGAATCACTGCGGGGAAAAAGGTCTACGAGGTTAGGCCGGCAATCGATTGGGATAAGGGGAAAGCCATAAGTCTATTAATCGAAAAATATGGTAAGGGTGGAAAAAACAGCGGGCTGGTTCCAATATATATGGGAGATGACCTGACAGATGAGGATGGATTCCGGGAGATTGAAAAGTACGAGAACGGCATTACAGTGCATGTGGGCGAAGTCAGAGATAATACGGCTGCCAGGTACTATTTGAAATCGACTGATGAAGTCCAGAAATTCCTGGTGGAAATGCTGGAGTATAACCAAAGAGGTCTCCTGTGCGAGAAATTCTCGACTATCTGAATGCCAACTGGCCCCTGATAGTGATTCCTGCCGCAGTTTTTGCGGTCAGCATAATCGCTCTATTCTGGCTCAGAAAAGTAGTCCTGGACTATCTGGCAAGATGGGCCAGAAAGACCAAATGGCTGGAAGACGATATGATTATCCAGTCACTCAGAATGCCGGCATCTCTCCTCTGCCTCATTCTGAGTGTACATTTAGGTCTGGCAGTGTCCAGTGTACCGGAAAATTATAAAGTCCCTGCCGGGCTGGGGTTGTGGTCTTTATTCGTGGCTGCGCTTGCTCTGGGCCTGATAAATTTTTTTCGGAGCCTGATGCTCTATTACGGAGAGAAATACACCCTGCCAAACCGCGTTGTCCTTCTAATCCGCAATATTATCCAGACAGTTATCGCGGTCATAGCCGTTCTGGTGCTGATGGGAATCTGGGGGCTGCCGACCAATCCACTGCTTCTGCTGATAGCCGTATTGATATTAATAGTCCTGCTGGCATTTCGCGATGCCGTCCCCAACCTTCTCGCCAGCTTCCAGATTGCCGCCATGCAGGAAATCAAAGAGGGGGACTATGTCAAGCTTGACGGTAAAGAAGAAGGGTATATTATCGGCATCGGCTGGGACAACACGCGCCTTAAGTCCCTGGACGGAAGCACTATCCTGATCCCGAACAGTCAGCTTGTTCGCCGCAAAATAATCAATTACGGTCATCCGTTAAAGAGGGCCAGGGAACCTTTCCGGTTTAACACGCGGGTGCACCTGGCTGAATCTACCGGCCTCAGGGCCGGGAATTTACCCGAACTGGCCGCCGTTCTGAAAAAGATGCCGGACCCGGTGATATACTATCACACGCATCATTTTCTGGAGGAGCATCAATACATCATACCTGAGCTTTCGAATGATTTTGCCAACTGGGTCAAGGACGCTTTAGGCGACCATGTATTGGCGGAGAGGCTGGCCAATATCAGCATTTTTGAGTACAACAACCTGACCGCTTTCAGAGACAGGCTGGTCAGCATTGTGGAAGAATACCTGGCGCAGAAACGCACTCAGCGTGAAGCCGATAAAGGCCGGGAATTTTATTTTATGAAATCGGTGAGCGTGGTCTTGCCTACTAATTACACAGCGCATGATTTGCGGGAATTCGTGGAAAGCCTGCGCAGGATCAGCCCCAGTTCTCTCTATTTCCATATATTTGAATCCAGGTTGCGGCTGGGAAGAGAGACCAACGATTTTTCCGCATGGCTGGTAAAAAGCATGGACGAGCCTGATCTCAGCCGGGAACTGGCGCGAATCGATCCTTATACTTATACGCTGGAGGGATTAAGATCGTTACTTATACAGGTTATCGAAAAACGGATCAAATAAAGCTGTCAGACTACGAGCCGGTAGTAGGACGGAGCACGATTGAAGAGCTGGAATTGCTGGCAGCCGGCCTGAACGGAAAACTGATACAAAACATCAGTTCCACCCATGCCGGAGGCGGAGCAGCCGAAACCCTGGCAAGGATGATGCCTCTAATGGAGCAGCTAGGGTTAGATATTTGGTGGAATGTCATCAACGGCAGCGAAGCTTTTTCCCGGGCAACCGGGAAAATTCACAATGCTTTATGCGGCAGGAAAGAAGAGATTACGCCCGCAGACTTCGAGGTGTTCAGGGAAATAACTCAAAAGAATATGGATGATATTGATATTTTTGGTAATATTGTCTTTATTCATGATTTTCAGCCATGCGGGCTGGTTTTAAAAAAGGCCGGGTCAGGTAAAAAATGGATCTGGGGATGTCAAATCGATATCTCACAGCCGGATGAAGAAGTCTGGAGATTTATACGGCGTTATATATTCCAGTATGACGCTTCAGTATTTCCGACTTCAGCTTTTTCCCGTGAGTTGCCCATCCGCCAGTTTCAGATACCGCCTTCGATCGACCCGCTGAGCGATAGAAACAGAGTATTGCCGCAGGAAACAATCAATGCGGTGCTGGACAAGTACGAAATACCCAGGGACAAACCGATTATTGCCCAGGTTTCCCGTGTTGATTACCTCAATGACCCGAAGGGAGTTATCCAGACTTTCGAACTGGTCCGCAAGAGCATCAATTGCCGCCTGGTATTCGCCGGAGAAACTGTCAGCGACGACCCGGAGTTCGGTAATGTGCTGGCTGAAGTAAGGGAAAGAGCCGGAAAGAACCCGGATATCCATATCCTGGCAGTCCCGCCAAACAGCGATATTGATATCAATGCCCTGCAAAGGGCCTC
>JAQULX010000528.1 GCA_028718465.1 Dehalococcoidales bacterium
GAGGCCAGCCGTTTAGTTAACGGGAGGGAATTTACCGCCGATGATGTGGTTTTTAGACTAAACCAGGTTTTAACATCCGATACGACTGAAAATGGGTCTGAGCTTGGAATAGGGCTTTGGTTCATATCAGCGACAGCGACTGATAAGTACACCGTAGTCGTTAAAGGTATGCCGGATGGGGCTGCGGGGATCGGTTATGCCTTCTTGAGAATATCTGACGTAACCAATATGCACCCGCCTGAAGTGATCGAGAAATATGGAGAGATGAATGATTGGAGGAATGTTGTTGGGACGGGACCGTTTATCATAACAGAGAGTATTGATGGTGTTTCAGTAACCGCCAAGAGAAATCCTAATTACTGGCAGAAAGATCCTCTGTTTCCAGAGAATCAACTCCCATATCTGGACGGTATCAAGAGGCTGTTCATAAGTGACCCATCTACTCGATTCGCGGCTCTGCGGACCGGTCAGGTCGATTATGTGCAGGATATTGAAAAAAAGGACGCCGAAAATCTCTTAAATGGCAATCCTGAGCTAGAGTATAAAAAAGAATTGTTTAATGACCCCTATATCGCTCTAACTATGAACGTTCAGCATAAGCCTTTTGATGATATCAGGGTTCGGCGGGCAATGTCTATGGCTATTGATAGACCGACAATTTTACGCGACTATTACGGGGGTGACGCGGATTTATTAAGCTGGCCGGTGGTAAATATCCCAGATTTTAGCGGAGCTTATGTTCCGCTTGAAGAGCTTCCTGCATCCACTCGGGAACTTTATGAATATCACCCGGACAAGGCAAAACAACTCCTGACCGAAGCTGGTTTTGCCGATGGCTTCACTTTTACTGCGGTTATGGATGCCCCTAACGTTGAAATAGCTCAGATATACAAATCCGACCTGGCGAAGGTTGGCATTACTATGAATATTGATGTTAGGGAACGCCCAGTCTTTAGATCTATAATGGGAAATTTCCAGCATGAAGCAGCTTTTTGGTGCCCTGGGATAAGAGAAATATATGAGGGCACGTATTTGACACCGGAGAGTTCATCAAATTACGCACAAATTTTCGACCCGGTTATAGTCGATTATAAGAAAAAGCTAACTGCGTTTGAAAACCAGGGAAATAAGGCTTTGCTAGACCAATTGGCAACGGAGCTTAACTTATATCTTCGATCCCAAGCGTATTTTATAGTACCGCCGCTGCCGTATGTCTACGTTATATGGCAGCCCTGGCTGAAAAATTACTATGGTCTTCCTTCAGTAGGTCCCTCTAATTACTGGGCTGCTGATCTCCGCGCCTGGATCGATGAGGACGTAAAAAAATAGATAAAGCATACTTTGGTGCGCGATAGACGGAGCGCGGTGTGCTAGAAAAACCAACTTTCAACTCGGATGGGGGCTGTATTCATTCGCTCCCATCCGAGTTGAACCTGAAGGCTAAGAATGGCCATTAACAAGCAGAAAAAACGAACGCGAGGGCGAGGTGGTCCCTGGAAGGATATATTCGTGGAAGAAAGACTGCAGCAATTGATCCAAGGTAATAGCGAAACCAACCGCATTAGGTGGGCGAAGGAATGGAAGAAACAAGGTAGGAAAGTTATTGGGGTCATGTCCTCATATGTGCCGGAGGAAATTATATGGGCAGCAGGGATGTTACCCTGGCGAATAACCGGTACTTGGAAGGAGAATGTTGACCATGCCCGAATATACCGTATTGATAAGAGTTGTCCCTATTCGACCCATGTACTGGAATCATTCCTGAGCGGTGAACTAGATTTCCTCGATGGTATAGTTACCAGCAATCAGGATTCAGATTTGCTCCACCTTTGGGATGTTTTGACTTACCTAAAATTAAAACAATTATGCGTTTGTCTGCACCCTCCATTTACCGACCACGAAATTCATGTACGGTTTTTTGAAACGGAAGTTAAAAGGCTGACCGCCAGTATCGAGGATTTTGCTGGAGTCAAAATCTCAGATGATGCCCTGTTATCATCCATTAATCTTTTTAACCAGATGCGCGATATATTGGAAAAACTTTACAATTTGAGGAAAAGAGAAAATCCCGCCCTAACAGGAGCCGAAATACTTGGGATAACTACTGCCGCCCAGGTTATGCCCAGAGATCAATTTATTCAGGAACTACAGGTATTGATGCCGTTTCTGGAGAAACGTGAGGCAACTCCAGGACAAACACATCCTCGTTTGCTCGTCTGCAGTGATAAGTTGGACAATCCTGAATATATTAAACTTGTGGAGGAAAATTGCCTGGTAGCTATGGATGACCTCGACACAGGTGTCCGATATTTTGTTCAGGATGTACAAACTGATCAGCAAGACCTTGCTTATAGCATAGCTAAAAGATATCTCAGCCGTCATGGTGCCCCACGAATGATTGATTGGGATAAGCAGACTGACCAAATTATAAAATGGGTTAAAGACTTTAATATCAATGGTGTGATTAGTTTACCTCATGCACACGAACAGGCACAGGCGTATCGTTGGCCGATATTAAAGGAAAGATTAGAAGAAGCTGGCATACCAAGCATAACTATTAATCGGGAATACCATTTTGCCAATGCCGGCCAACTGAGGACAAGGATTGGCGCTTTTCTGGAAATGATTAGCGTTTCCTAACTACAACGGCAGGAACACAAATTTTGGAGATTAAATATGGATTTCTATGAAGCGGATCTAATTAAAACTCAGACAGTAATGAAAGAGCTTGAAGAAAATCCTGGACGAAGATTAAAAAGTTTTAAGATTTACCTTGAAAAGAAGGCTGAGTTAAGAAAAGAGCAGATTGAGGCTTTACATCAGGGAAAACTTCTTATGGACATAGATCCTCACATGCCAACTTTCTTCAGGGCTATGGGGTTTCTTCCTTACGATGGTAATGCGGCATCTAATCCAAGACATGGCGCGATATCACCTTCAATGTCCCATGCTGCCTATAAAGAAAAAGCCCAGGCTTTAG
>JAQULX010000529.1 GCA_028718465.1 Dehalococcoidales bacterium
TTGACTAAGTTTCTATACTCCATTGTGGTACTCATGCCATGATTCTCAGCTGCTATGCCTGCTTCGGCAGCAGCCGCCACTGTATTTAAACCATTGACAATGATTATCCCGATCCGGTTAGGTTCCACGGGTATTTCACATACCGGCTCGCTGGCACTTCCCATCATCAGTAGTCCTCCCAAACCGGACTCCTTCAGTTGCGCCACGGTTTTTTCTACTATTGGTTTGCAGATGGCCGGTATCTCCCTGTAAGTAGCCAGTATTTTCCCCTCACCCTTCCTTGCTACTGCCAATACCGAGGTCATCCCGGCCCTGATAAATATTTCTGAAGGGTCCAGAGTGCAACCGGAATATTGAATAAGCTCTATAAAGCGGAGAGGCCTGGAATTTCTAATCTGAAGAATACCGGAAAATCTGGAAACTAACGGAACACCAAGCTTAAGCAGGGCGCCGTTTATGACAACGCTGCAAACTGTGGCTAATCCCACTTTATCACGGGGAATGACTAATTCACCCAGCAGATCGCCTTCCCTGGCTACCGCGACCAGATCACTGACGCAGAGTCGTGATTCAAAAGCCGGCTTCATCGCCTGTAGCGCTCTGCCGAATTCTTCTTTTGGAAAAAGGGAAATATTCACGGGGACTGACCCGGTGCGTGTATCCGGATTGAAATCAGTGCGGAAGGCAAGCTGCTCAATCCTTGATATAGCAAACCCAACTTTATCTTTCACCAGAGCGCACCTTACCTCATCAACGCCTCGCTCAGTCAGAGCTCGACCATCCCGTCTTCCGACAAGCTGTGTTAGTCCGCGTTCATCCATTAACTTCAAGTGATATCTGACAGCCCTCTCGCCAAGTTCAATGCCAAAGTCCTTCAAACGGTGGGCAATAATCCTTGCCCCCATGGGTTCTTCGGAGCCGCTCAGGATCTTCAGGATGGCGAGTTCTTTTCTCTCAATATCTTGGGTTTCAAACCCCATAACATTTCTCTTTTCCCTGCATGGCAATAAAGCGGGACTATAGGAAACTGTTTTCCTTATCTTACACTGTCTAAGACAGATCTTTCAAGAACCCTTTAGCCAAAGAAACAAGCAATACTTTGAAAGTGAGTTGCTTGAAATATTAACAGGACTACAAAATCCGGGATGCTTCCCAATATGGTCACAAGACAGAATGATAACGTTACAGTGTAACTGGCAACGATGTTGACTATGCACCTGCGGAAGGGCAGATAGGAGTAATATAATAGGAAAATAAACACCCTTGATTGAATTTCGCACAGTTTTATGCTAAATTATATCTAGATTCATGGGGCTGTAGTTCAGCTGGGAGAACGTTTGACTGGCAGTCAAAAGGTCGCGAGTTCGAGCCTCGCCAGCTCCACCATATCTGAGTTCCCGAACCATTAGCCCGGGCTATAATGGCGAAGGGGGTATTGTATTCCGGGCTGGTTATCTTCCCGCCTTCAACATGAAGCCTTTTCAGAGTCGTTTCACACAGCAGGCTTCTCTGGTCAAAATTGCCGTTCTCATACAGAAAATCAAACTGGGTAGCCAGTTGAAGGGCTACCTGAAAATCAGCTTTGACCTGATTCCTAGTGTCCCTGATACTCAACATACTTTAGTATCTTCTCTTTCCAACCATCGCGCTGACTGAATACTGCGGTGGCATAACCATCACTATATGTATATGGTCAGCCCGCATGTTGTGCTTGACCATTTCACAACCCGGTAATTGCTACATAACCTTCGGAAAAAGTCTGATCATATATCTCTTCACATTAGTATTCAGAATGTGATGGTGATATTTCGGTTGGTAATATACGGATTACGGGTATTGGCAAAGACTTGACATCTTACAGGACGATATAGTACAAATGATATTAAGATATTCGGGATAACAATCCTTCAGGCAGGAGGTATCAAATGGTTGACTTAAGCGGAAAGGTAGCTCTGGTTACCGGGGCCGCAGGGATGAGGGGTATGGGGCGTGCTATCGCTCTCAGGCTGGCCAAGGACGGGGCCGACGTAGTGGTGACTGATCACCCTAAAGTTTCCCTAACGCCGGAGTCGCGGCAGAGCGGCTGGAAGGGAGTGGAGAGCGTTGCTGAAGAGATTAACGCGCTGGGGCGCCAGGGCTTGGCGGTAAGTGCTGACATAACTTCCAGTTCTGATGTTGATGAGATAGTCAGCCAGACCCTCGGCAAATTTGGTAAAATAGATATTCTGGTTAACAATGCCGGCATACCGGGTCCGCCGAGAACACAAACAGTTAACATGGATTTAAAGGATTGGGAATTGGTGATGCGGGTCAATGTGAACGGTCCGTTTATGCTGTCAAAGCTGGTAGCCAAGGGGATGATCCAGAGAGGCAAGGGCGGCAAGATCCTCATGACCGCTTCCGAATCCGGCAAGATGGGGATCAACGGTTTATCTGCTTACTGTGCCTCAAAAGCGGCCTTGATCAGCTTGACGCAAACGCTGGCCCTGGAGCTTGCCCAATACAAGATTAACGTCAACGCTATTTGCCCGGGTCGTTTCCCCACTGATATTGATTATCCTGTGATAGAGAGGATAGCTAAAGAACGGGGCATGACTGTACAGCAAGCTCGTGACCTAATGCCTAAGGAGTTCCAGCCAACTGATATCCCGTTGGGCCGGTGGGGGGAAGTCCAGGATATAGCCAATGCTATGGCTTTCCTGGCCTCGCCGGAAGCTGATTATATCACAGGGCAGGCGATCAATGTCTGCGGCGGCTTTCTGATGGTGCGTTAGACCCGGTGGGATGTTAGGAAAAGCTGAAAAGTAAAGTTTTATAACATTTAAAACTGGACTCTTGGGAGTTCCTTTGACGGATAAGTGACGGATTGCGCTATTTGTTTATCCTACCATACTCGCGCTTTGAATGTGCCTGTTGCTACATCAGGAAATAAGATAAACCTTCAGCCTCCCCTTGCAGCGGTGCGTGTGGCACAGAG
>JAQULX010000530.1 GCA_028718465.1 Dehalococcoidales bacterium
TGATTCAAATAAGACCCAGCTAATATCGCTATGTCTTTGAAAAGAAAATATATCGCCATAAAATGAAACTTTCATATTAGTAAACCCGTTTTCATCAAACCTTAAGCCTCTCTGCCATCATATTTTTTCAACTTGATTATTGTCAATA
Organism: Dehalococcoidales bacterium; assembly: GCA_028718465.1. The sequence goes on from JAQULX010000530.1 coordinate 149, forward strand.
TTAAAGACAGGCATCCCTCTAATAGCTTCTATTCTGTCAATACCACCTAAATGGGTTAGACGACCATTTCTATCGCTGCTTTCTCTAAATTTAGAGAGGACATAACCAGTTTCTAATGCCGTTTCGCGAATGTTCTCATTCAATTTATCTTTCCTGATAAAATAGGCATTGTTGCCAGCGCTATTGCATCCTATAAACAAATATCCTTTGTCTGTAGATAATTGGTGGAGTGCGCGAAGAGATGCGCCGCAATATAAGTTGCTATAGTGTGATTTTGTCCGGGAAAAAGCCTTATGGTATGGGATGGTTATAGCTCTATCGATTCCCAAAACGCTGTTGTATTCCAGTATAACTACGATATGACTAATTACATCAATCTCTTTCCAAATCCAATAATCATTTCCGTCTAAGTCGATATGGAGAATTCCGATCTCTTTGTCAAATCCGGATGATAATAGCAAACTATTTATATTATCCTTATCTATGAATATGGCTTTTGCTAATATTTCATGCTTCCAAAAGTATTCAGAATTAATTATTTGTGATACGTTTGATTCAGAACAATCCATTACTAAACCAGACCAATTATTATTCATCATGAGAAATCTAGTGTTAGATTCCCTGTAGTTACCCACTCCAAATTCTACGAAGGTCTTATTTGGGAATTCAATATTATTCACGAGATATTGTATGATTCCGTCATCGCCCCACTGAGAAAAAACGCTAAACTCTACTTCACTTAGAGAAGCTATACGGCTCTTAGACTTGATAAGCTCCGACAGTAATCTACCAAGCATTAAGGATTGCTGTTCCAAAAGACTTTGTAGATTTGCATTGCTATTGAACGCAGTCTTCAGTTTTTGAATGTAAAAGTTTACCTTAATAACATTCTCCCTAATCTTGCAGCCTATAATGATTAAGCTTCTGCATTATTATGCCTTAAAATGTCTTCTTGTCCACCTAAACAATTCATATATCCCTGCAGGCTGTAATACTTGTACAATAAAATTAATAACCTTCTCGCTCATGGTAGGACTACAGAACTGCCTGATTCTATGGATAATTTGGTCATCAATGACCACTTCATCTGGCAATACCAGGTTTCCGATAGTCTCTTTATACAGCTCAACATTATATTTTTGATTGGCTCCGCAATGAGTACCGGAGGCATCATGACCGATGTTCTTAATCCTGGAATGGACCGGCACTACGCACAAGCCGTCATTTTTGATAATGCTTAAAGCAAAAAACACGGCCCATGAATCGATTGCTCCTCGAATTTGCCTTTCCAACATCGGGACTAAGTCTTCTCCCGCCTGGTTTACCTTCTTGTGCAATTCCTTAGAGTTTCTTATCTCATCTAAAATCGCCTTGTCACGTGAAAAATGGTGCCATGCCCTTCTCCATGTTCCCCATCCCCAGGAGGATGGCCTGTAAGAGAAATAGATATCGTATGGATAACTCTGAGGAATCTTTATAGGTAGTGAATAACCGGCGACATTCATTATTTGTTCATTATACTCATATTTATCGAAACACTTTTGCATGAAAGAAACGAAATCTGCTGAAGGAACACAATCATCTTCAAGAACTATAATCCTTTCATGTCTGTCAAGTACGTAATTAACACCATATACTATCGAGTCGGCCAGCCCTTTGTTTGTATCGCTTTCGATTATCTCAGTTTCACACCAGGTGATATTTGCTAGCAGCTTCCTCACCTGTTGAACCGTAATCCTGTCCCTCTCATCTCTATAGCCATCAGAAAAAACGTACAATTTATCTATGTCATTCCTCATCAGACCTTGGAGGACCTGACCCGTATGCTCTGGCCTATTGTAAGTGAATAAAGCTATCCCCGTTTTATTCATCAGTAAAGTCAGTATATCATAAGTAAATATGGATAATAATTCCAGTTTCTGAATTTTTATGCGGGTTAGCGACTGAAAGTAATGTCTTTTTTACTGGATCTGGGTATTAGGCTCTAAGTCTTAGAGCCCTTATCTTTTATTAATTTGTGTACTTTTCGAAGCAGTCTAGTAGGGGCTAGTATATAGGGTTTGCTCGTTGCTATTGTACGGTAATAGAGAACTTTCACTGGTGATGCCCTCTCCACGCCTTTGCTGGTCAATACCCAGGTAGCATCCCGTATTGCAAAAAAACGATTACCTGCATATCCTTTATAATACTGGCGATTCTGCTGGGCTTCAGGTCCCTCCCAGATTCCTATTATCCCTCTATCATTATGAGAATAATCATGATTCTGATGGATAGCGGTGATGGTCTTTGTGGCATCAATAACCGGGACTTTTAGGTAAAGGCCCCTGTAAACCAACCAAATATCCCATACGGTTCTTCCTATAGCGAAAGGAGGTATATCTCCCCATAGACCTTTTCTGAACACAAAATAGTCTATTCCTGTGGCGGGGTGAAGTTTGCCATACTTTGCCAGATAACCGCGTATCTCTAGCTCCCACCGTTGATTTGTGAAATCAAGAAGCTTGTTTAACTCGACATCCCACCTTTGTCCTATGAGCAGGAATTGATCCTTCTGGTTAGAGGCTCTTTGGACGGAAGTCAAGAAATCTTGAGTCAGGATGATATCGGCATTAACATAGCATAAGATGTCATGACTGGCTATTTTTTGAGCCTTGTTAAACAAGCTGTTAACTAATGGGGTTCCATACTCATTGCGTTCGACCTCGGGTATGTGTCGGATACCCAGTTCAGCGGCGATTTCAGCAGTGCCTTTCTCACTGCCGAATAGAATAATCTCACAATCAGGTCCAAGCAATTTCCAGCTCAGGATAGCATTTCTTTGTATTACGT
>JAQULX010000531.1 GCA_028718465.1 Dehalococcoidales bacterium
TCCAATTCTCTTCGTGATTGCCTTCGCCGCCAGCATGGGAACGGTACTGATATGCACCCGGCTAAGAGCGGCGGTACCCTTCGGGGAAACCGACCAGTCCGGCTTCGGGCTTTTCAATTTCATCCTGGAGGCCAGGCAGAACGGCCTGGGGGCTTTCATTATATTTACTGCCTTAATGACCTTTACCACCGGCATCAGCGCAGCTTTCTTTTCAGTATATATGCTGAATGACCTGCATTTCACCTACTTTACTTACTCCCTGGTTATCTCGACAGAATTCATGGCCAGAATCGGCATTTCCTATCTGGGGGGGCGGTGGATTGATCACGCCGGTCCTAAAAAGGTAATCCGTTACGCAGCGGCCTTTCTCCCCCTGATTCCCATATTGTGGCTGTTTTCGGCCAACGTGGGATATTTGATAATAGTCCAGATTATGTCAGGAGTAGCCTGGGCTACTTTTGACCTGTGCACTCAATCATGCTTATGCCGGGATACCCCCGAAGGAAAACGGCTGCACTACATAGTCTATCACCGCAGTATCGTTACCCTGGCGGCTGCCATCGGCCCACTGCTGGGAGCCATGGTATTTGCCTACATGATACCTGTCTTCGGGAGTCAGATTCTGGGCATGTTTTTACTATCCGGAGTGTTGCGTTTCCTGGTAATTGCCGCCATGCTGCCCCGCCAGAAATCGAACGAGGTCGCTCCCCGGGACTGCGATATTGCAGAATTCCCAAAAATTCCCGGAACTATTGTCATCAGGCCGACAGCACCGCCAGTACAATCTCATCACGCTCATTACCCTGTTCGCAAACCGGTCTGGGCAATAACAGAAAATTGCGAACCGGGCAGCCTGCGAAGCCCTGTCTGTTATCCGCGGCCGTGGGATCGGGAGAAAGAAAAACCGGCAGCGCCGGTCAAGCAGAATATCCGGCAAGATCTTCTTTACCACCGGGAAGACTGCGGACGCCGGGCTTCCTGTTCAGTGGAAGCCAACACGGCTCCTTTACGCCGGCCTCCGGGATATACGGTGGAAGCTAATATGGTCTCTTCCCGCCGGAATCCTGTGTGTGAGTCAGGTCGCGGCGCCCCCACATACCGACCTCCTGCATATCTGGCAAAAACTAATAAGTCCCCCGTCAAAGTGTTAAGGCTCAGTGATAACATGTCCAGGGATATTGAATATCATAAGAGATGGGCTTCCAGGGTGCCCTGCCCGGCATAATGTCTTCAGGCTAAATGCTCTACTTTTGACCAGGTCTTTTCTATCCTCGGGGATGGTGCGAATTCAGGATACCGGTTTTACTATTAATATTATCCGCTGTGAATATAGACTTTTAATAGATGCTTCTTTAAAGGAAATAACAGGATAGCATCAAAAGGAGTGTATCATGGGACGCAATGCTGGAGGAGCCGGACTGGGAGGGGCATTCTGGTTTGCCGGTTGGCTGTTTACTATAACCTTTTCCAATCTGGTCTGGTGGAAAATAATACTGGGCATCGTAGTATGGCCGTTATTCCTGGGAGACTCGCTGAGGTAAGAAGAACCGGAGGCACGGCATCGTACCGTGCCTCCCTGTCACTATATACACCCGCAGCGTTTTAACAGCCCCGGGATTATTGTCCGGATCTCGGTCCGAAACGAAATTCCCACCAGTCGTTATCCGGGAAATCGGGCTGTGGAATTATTTCCGGGATAATCCGTGTTGAGGCATCCGGCGGCATGGCGGCCAGCGTGATTCCTACGGTGATATCATCGCCATCTCGTAATACAGTGAGAATCACCTCATCACCGGCCTTCTTGCCGGATATATATGACTGAAGGTCTTCTATGGAATCGATAGACTGACCGTCAACGGCAGTAATCACATCCCCGCCCCCCGCTGCCTCACCCGAGGGATCCATTCCGGCGCCTTTTAGTTCAGCGCCGGCAGCCGGACTATCCGGCGCCACGGCAGTCACATAAACGCCTTCCTTAACGGAAATTCCCAATCTTTCGGCCAGATCTTCTGTCAATGTCATCCCCCGGATGCCAATCCAGGGGCGTGTGATGGTTTTCCCGGCCCGCAGGTCCGGTAATACCTTTTCAATAGTATTGGAGGGCACGGCAAATCCAATGCCTTTGCCTCCGGCGGTAGAAGCTTCGATAGCGGTATTAACGCCGATCACCCGGCCCTCAGAATCCAGCAAAGGCCCTCCGGAGTTGCCGGGATTCAAAGAAGCATCTGTCTGTATCAGTCCGCGCAGATCCCCCAGAGTGCGATTCAATCCGCTGATCACGCCTACTGTAACGGTATCGTCCAGGCCGAAGGGGTTACCGATAGCGACCGCCATCTGTCCGGGCCTGACACTATCCGAATCAGCCAGTTCCAACGGGTCGATACCGCTGACATCTGAGACATCCACCTTGATTAAGGCCAGGTCATCAATGGGATCAAGGCCGACTACTTCAGCTTTCACAGACTTACCGTCAATGATAACATTAACAATGGATGCGCCTTCGACCACGTGATTGTTGGTCACGATATAGCCCTCATCATCGATCAGGAACCCTGAACCCTGACCACCCTGTGAGAAACGACCGAAAAAACCAGAGCCTTCCCGGGTGACATCAATCTGAAATACAGCCGGGCTGGCATTATCAAATATCGAGCTAACCGTATCCTGGCTGTAAAGCGGCGGCGCTGCTGATACGCTTTTCGGTCCCACAGCACCGCTTACCCCCAGCCCATACGCGGCCACGGCAATAAACACAACCAGGATTGCAGCCGCCAGCTTTCCTTTGAATGTGCTCACAACCTCATTCCTCCTTCATTAACTTAATCCGCTGAATAGTCCGGTCCGGAAAGAGTCCCGGAGGTTTACTGCAAGTCCCGGGACAGACCTCTCCGGACGGCATCATTCAGGCTTCAAGTAGTATTTTAGGAGGTTAATGTTAAGAAGCTGTTAAGTCCGGGTATATCAGGA
>JAQULX010000532.1 GCA_028718465.1 Dehalococcoidales bacterium
CCCTCGATCGCCAGGTCCCAGGCCGCTGACAGTCCGGCCGGGCCGGCCCCAATGATAGCCACCTTCTCGGCTCTTTGGGCTTTTACCTCCGGTATATATTCCAGGTTATGCTCGCAGGCGTAATCTGCGGCGAAGCGTTTCAGATGCCGTATCGAGAGGGCTTCATCAACCTGTGCCCGGCGGCATTTGCCCTGGCAGGTGGCCGGGCAGACCCGGCCGACGCTCAGCGGGAAGGGCATTTTTTGCATAATCATCTTATAGGCTTCCTCGTGCCGGCCTTCCTTGATCAAAGCGATATAGCCCGGCACGTTCAGGCCTACCGGACAGGTATGCTGGCAGGGGGCCTTAAACAGCGCCTGGCAGACCGCCGAGGGACATTTCTTATCGATAATATGGGCTTCATATTCATCCCTGAAATAGCGCAAGGTAGTCAATACCGGGTTGGGAGCGGTCTGGCCGAGGCCGCAAATGGAGGCTGACTTGACCAGTTCGGTCAGGTCTTCCAGCACCTTCAGGTCATTCAGGGTCGCCCGGCCTTCGGTGATTTTGCAGAGAATATCGTACATCTTGGGATTCCCTTCGCGACAGGAGATGCATTTTCCGCAGGACTCGTCTTTGGTGAAGTCCAGGAAATACTTCGCCACATCCACCATACAGCTATCCTCATCCATCACCACTACGCCGCCGGATCCCATGATGGCTCCCAGGGGCGGAATCGAATCATAGTCTACCGGTGTATTCAAGTGCTCAACCGGGATAACTCCTCCGGAAGGGCCTCCCAACTGGACCCCCTTGAATTTCTTATTATTCTGAATGCCGCCTCCGATATCGAAAATAATTTTACCCAGACTGGTACCCAGCGGGACTTCTATCAGGCCGGTATCCTTCACCTTGCCCACCAGACAGAGGGTCTTGGTCCCCCGGGCGTTCTGGCTGCCGACGCCGGCAAACCAGTCCGCTCCGTTTAAAATAATGGGCGGAACATTAGACCAGGTCTCGACATTAGTGAGTGTCGTCGGTTTTCCGTACAGACCTTCATTGGCCGGGAAGGGCGGCCGCTGGCGGGGGTTGCCCCTTTTTCCTTCCAGAGAGGTCAGCAGGGCGGTTTCCTCCCCGCACACAAAAGCCCCGGCCCCCGGGAATATGTCCAGGTCGAAATTGAACCCGGTCCCCAGTATATTTTCGCCAAGAAGCCCGTGGGCCCTGGCCTGGCTGATGGCATTATCCAGGGTCTTGATCGCCAGAGGGTACTCCGCTCTTACATAAATATATCCCTGTTTCACATTTCCAATGCAGTAGGCCCCGATCGCCATGCCCTCAAGAACGGAATGCGGATTGCCTTCCATGACAGCCCGGTTCATATAAGCTCCCGGGTCTCCTTCATCACCGTTGCAGACGACGTATTTTTCTGTGCCTTTGGCGCTGCGCACGAAACCCCACTTTGAGGCAGTGGTAAAACCCGCACCTCCCCTGCCTCTCAGCCCGGACTTTTTTATTTCCTCCAGGGTTTGCTCCGGCTGCATCCCGGTCAACGCTTTGGCCAGGGCCAGATAGCCCCCGCGGGCGATATATTCCTCGATACTCATCGGGTCGATATCCTGGTTGCGCAGAATGCGTACTTCCTGGTATTTGAACCTGGGGCTCTCGGTATCTACCATTAATTCGGCTACTGCCCGGCCGCCGACAATATGCTGATCGATTATCCGGCTGACTTTATCATAAGTCAGGCTTTTATAAAGGGTGCGCCCCAGACTCGGATGCAGCACTGTTACCGTCGGTTCCTCCCCGCACAGGCCGATGCAACTGGCCGGCGAAACGATAATCCCGGTCAATTTCCGCATCTTGATCTCGTTTTCGAAGGCTTCCAGGGTCTGTCCGGCCCCCGAGGAGATGCCGCAGGTCCCCAGGTGGACTTTAACCTGAATTTTCTCCGCGTTTCGCGCCTGTTGCTTCAGAATGCGCTCCTGTAAAGCCTTTAACTCTTGAGCTGATCTCAGTGGTTTCATTCGCTTCTCCTATTTGTAGCTGCTCAGGATTTCCTTTACGCTGGAAGGCTTGACTTTGCGGTACACATCGTTGCCGACGGCCATGACCGGGGAGAGCCCGCAGCAACCCAGGCATCTCACCATATCCAGGGAAAATTTGCCGTCCTGAGTGGTCTCGCCAGGCCACAGGTGAAAGTCCCTCTTGAGAACATCCAGTATCCTTTGCCCGCCCTTTACATAACATGCTGTACCTTTACACACCTGAATTACGTATTTACCCTTTGGTGACAGCGTGAAGAAATGGTAAAACGTCAGTATGCTGTACAGCTTGGCGAGAGGAATATCCAGCTCTCTGGAAACCAGTTCCAATACCGGTCCGGGCAGGTAGCCGCATAGTTCCTGGGTTTGCTGGAGTATGCGAATAGTCGCTCCCGCCGTCTCACGGTTTCTCTCCAGTATTTTCTGAAGTTCGATAAAGAGCTTCAGTTTCTCTTCTTCAGTTTCAAATCCTTTAATGCTTCCGGTTAATGTGGGAAGTATCATGGCAGCCTCCTTTATTAATGAGCAGAGCTATTTTCCAGGATTTCCTGCAAGTGGGGTACGCCGTTGCGCGGCTGGTAGTGGGTGTGCAGGAGGTGGTGTGATTTTTCGCCCAGCGGCGTGGTCAGATATTCCCGGTATATTTTTTCTATGGACGGATTTTGATGCGAACGGCGGCAGGGTAAAGATTTATCTTCTTTATACAGAGTGCGTCCGCGCAAATTTCTCAAAGCCATATCGTAGCTGATCGGCTGGCCTCCGCCCCCCACACATCCTCCCGGACAGGCCATGATTTCAATGAAGTGATAGGGAGACTGGCCGGCCCTGATTTCTTCGAGAAGTTTCCTGGCATTCCCCAGACCGTGCGCTACGGCCACCTTGATTGTCAGATCGTTAGCTTCTACCGAGGCTGTCCTCACTCCTCTCATTCCCCTGACCGGCT
>JAQULX010000533.1 GCA_028718465.1 Dehalococcoidales bacterium
GGAAAATAGTCAATGTTGGCAGTTGCTCCGGAAGCATCTCGACAGGGTCTTTCTTTTCATATTTCCGCATCAGATCGCAGGCGATTTTCAAATGTTCAATCTCCTCGTACAGGTGCTGCTCCCAGATTTTTTTAATCCGGTCATCCGTTTCCGAGTCCATACATGAATAGTACATGTAGCACTCGTTATATTCATGCATTACCAGCATTTCAAACCAGGAAGCCTTTGGGTCAGCCAGAGACTCATAATGGCTGACATGTTCCTCCTCTACCGAAGCAATTTCCGCATATAATCCTCTGGCCAGCATGTTCTCGGTCCGGTTTCCTACATTCATATAATAGTTCATTGTCTGCTGCTCGCCGGATACTATAGTGAGAATATGCAACTGGGTGAGGATATCAGCGGTATTTTTATCGATATGCCTGGTTAAATTATCGAAAGGATGTCGGTGTTCAGCATAGGTCGGGCGGCCTGGAGTTATTTCCGTTAAATCTTGAACAATTTTATTAGCCTGCTTCCCTTCAGTCATCTCCAACAAATTGGCATACCGGTAAAGATGATCAAAATCTTCCAGCAAAGCAAAATCCAGGGCGGCTTTTACATAGGGGTCAGGCTCGGTCCGGGCCAGCCAGGCAGTAAGGTCTACAGCAACCTGTTCATACCCAATGGTTACTTCTAGATTGCTTTCGTTGCCCGGAGCCAGCCAGTTCACCATTTTTTGATGTTGCTGCTCAATCGCCCGGGTTTGAGCCAGGCTTTTCTTCAACTCTACCTGGTCCGTGTGTCGGTTGAATTGATGTTTGAATATGGCGGCTTCCACTTCTATCCCATTCATAAGAATGACCCGGGTACGGGTGTAGGGATGGACCGTATTTTTGTCATAGGGAGTCACATTCAGATCCGACCACCCGTGAATCTGTTTATCAACAGGGGTGCCCTTTTCTTTTAACGGATTGAAACTCATTCTTTTCCTCCTAAAGTTTAAATTTCCCATCAGGTTCGGCTGCTTCTAATTTTAACTCGCATTTTAATAATATTTATCCGTTATACTGCTTAATCGGCCCCGACAAAGTAATGGGAGAACGGTGCTATTCCGTTAAATGGACGCATTGAAAAAAACATGTCTTTTTTATTTAATACTTAGCTCATACGGAGAATTAATGCTTATCATCTGGATAGCCATATATTTTCGCACTTTTTCGATCATGCAGGCTATATCATTGAAATTAGGGAATATCATCCGGTCAGGAGAATGTTATATGGCCAAGTATGGGGAGAAAGCCCAGGAAAAAGTCGAAGAGACTGTACATGAGATGAAAGAGGGGAAGTTAAAGTCTGGAAAAACCGGCAAAAAAGTTACATCCCGCAAACAAGCTGTTGCTATTGGGCTGAGCAAAGCTCGCAAAGAAGGCGCCAGGGTGCCCAGGAAGTCCTGAAGGCGAGTCCGGTACATGGAATGTGTCACGACAATATCTGAATATGGAAACCAGCTAATATTGAGGAATTGACAAAAATTCTATCTGTCAATCAGCCTGATGTTAAATTTTACTGCCGGGCATACTTTTCGCTGGATCTAATCACGTAATACCGTATTGAGGAAATCCTGGCCTGGCTACGCGGTCACTCTTTCATTGCCGGCTGCATCATAATAAATCTTCATAAAAGTCCTATCCAGCAGCTTAATCTTCAACCTTGTCCATCTCTTTGATTGTAGGACTCTGGATTACTTCCCCTGTATAACTGTATCTTGAACCGTGACAAGGACAGTCCCAGGTTTTTTCGGCATTATTCCAATGGACTATGCATCCCATATGTTTGCAGTCAGGGCTTAGCTTATATACTTTGCCATGCTCATCTTTGTAGACAGCCAGGCGTTTTCCATTTACTTCAGTAACTCCTCCTTCCCCCGCCCTCAGCTGTGATATATCCGGCAGCCCTGTCAGATGCTCTGTGACAAACATCTTCACCACATTGGCATTCTTGGAGATTAGCTTCTTAATCGTGGAACTGTCGGCATGGAAACGATTGGAATCATAAACATCAGCCCATGGATTGGAGCGCCCCAGTATCATATCGGTTAGGATCATACCTGCTGCCGCACTGGTTGTCATACCCCATTTGGCGAATCCGGTGGCGACAAAAACATTTTCACCCATGGGGTTGAGCAGACCAATGTAGGGTGCACGATCAGCCGTCGAGTTATCCTGGGTCGACCAGCTATACTCCACTGAGGCTCTATCATAATTCTTATCAGCATACTCCTTCAATTTCTTGTACTGCTCTCTCGCATCTCCATGGCCTGTGGGATGGCTTCTTCCGGAAACTATCACCATCTCACCCTCAGCTTCGGGTTGAGAGCGCCAGGCATAGCCCGACTCTTCGGCATCGATATACATCCCTCCCGGAAACTGCTCACTAATCCTTATTCCCAGTGCGTACGACCGGCTTGGATACAACCTGGCGAAATAAAGTCCTTTCTTATCCCAGATTGGATAATTGGTTGCGACAATTACATTTCTGGCTCTAATCTGTCCCTTTTCGGAAATGATTGTACAGATTTTTCCCTCTTCAATACCTGTTACCCGGCTGTTCTCGAAAATATAGCTTCCTTCTCCGGTTATGGACGAAGCCAAACCTAACAGGAACTTGCGGGGGTGGAACTGGGCTTGATTATCAAAACGAATTGCGCCTTTGATGGGAAAGGGCAGGGGTATTCCAGAAACAAAAGAGGCAGGAAGTCCGAGACCTTGCGCTGCTTTTACCTCATCTTCAACTTTACGCAGAGATTCTTCAGTCAAAGCATAGGTATAGAACGGCTGGCGGGAGAAATCGCAGTCTATATTTCTTTCCCTCGCTGTTGAATCTATCCTGTCGATTGCAGTCTGGTTTGAATCCGCATACTGCCGGGCTTTTTCCTGTCCGAACCTGGAGGCAAGATCATGATAAATCAGCCGGTGAAGGGAAGTA